>JAITUD010000362.1 GCA_031286555.1 Microbacterium sp.
ACACCGAGCACCTCGAGCCCCAGGCCGATCAGCACGACGCCCGGTGCGCCGAACCGCGCCGCCAGATGCCGGGCTGCAGCCCCGGACGCGAACGCGCCGAGCGCCATGCCGGCGAGCACGAGGCCGGCGCCCATGACGTCCATCGCGAGCGCGTTGATCAGGTACAGCGGAAGCACGAAGATGATCGCGAACTCGCCGACCGCGACCATCGCCGCGGTCAAGTTGCCCCACGAGAACGTCGGCAGCGTGAACAGCTTCAGGTCGAGCAGCGCCGCCCGGCGCACTTTCTCACGATGCCGCTCCCAGCGCACGAACAGCAGCAGCGCGACCACGGCGAGCGCGAGCGCGACCGGGACCGGCGAGAGCGGAGCATCCGCCGGCCACGTCCAGTCGAAGATCCTCATCTCGGCCTTGGACGACCACCAGCCCAGATCGGGGCCCTCGATCACGGCGAACACCAGCGCTCCGAAGCCGATCGCGCTCAGCAACGCACCGTCCACGTCGACACCGGGCAGCGGTTCGGCTCCGCGCGTCTCGGGCACCAGCAGGATGCCGCCGATCAGCACCAGCAGGCCCAGCGGCACGTTCACCAGGAAGATCCAGTGCCATGACGCCCACTGCGTCAGTGCGCCGCCGGCGAGCGGGCCGATCGCTGCGGCCCCGGAGATCACCGCGCCCCAGATGCCGAACGCCGCCGCGCGGTGCTTGCCGCGGAACACCGCGTTCACCGTGGAGAGCGTCGACGGCATGATCAGCGCCGCACCCACGGCCTGCACGGCGCGTGCCCCGATCAGCGAACCGGCGGATGCCGCGGCCGCGGCCAGCACGCTGCCGCCGATGAAGACGACCACGCCGATGAGGAAGAGGCGCTTGCGGCCCCAGCGATCGGCGAGACGCCCGGTCGACAGCAGCAGCGCCGCGAGCACCACGGCGTAGAGGCTGTTCACCCATTGCGCATCGGTCAGGTTCAGATGGATGTCCTGGATGATGTTCGGCAGCGCGACGCCGACGATCGTGCCGTCGAGCACGATCATCCCCAGTCCGGTGGCGAGGACTGCCAGGCCTGCCCAGTCGCGGCGAGAAGGTGCGGTCACGTTCTCATCACACCATTCCTCAGCCCGCGCAGCATCCATCATTCGATCGAAATCGCCGTCTTGCGGCATTCGACAAACGCGGAACCGAGTCCCGCGAGAACTGGGATGCATTCTCACAACGGACTCCCGTCGCAGCATCCGCCGACCGTAGACTCGCGGCATCGAAGACGCTGAATCACGCCTGGAGGAGTGACATGGAACGCGACATCTACGAAGAGGACCACGAAGCCTTCCGCGACCTGGTCAAGGACTTCGTCAAGCGCTACGCCACCAACGAGAACATCGAGAAGTGGGAGGCCGCGGGCGAGATCGACCGCGCCACCATGCTCGCCGCTGGCGAGGCCGGCCTGATCGGCCTCTCGGTCCCCGAGGAGTTCGGCGGCGCCGGAATGCTGCAGGACTACCGCTTCCGCACGATCGTGATGGAAGAGGTCATCGCCGCCGGAGCGGGTTCGCTCGCGGGAGCCTTCGGCATCCAGGACGACCTGGCCGTGCCGTACCTCGTGCACATGGGCACGCAGGAGCAGAAGGAGAAGTGGCTGCCCCGCATGGCCACCGGCGAGGTGCTCGGCGCTCTCGCCATGACCGACCCGGGTGCCGGCTCCGACCTGCGCGGCATCAAGACCAACGCGAAGAAGGTCGACGGCGGCTACATCCTGAACGGCGCCAAGACGTTCATCTCGTCCGGCACGACCGCCGACATCGTCGTCACCTTCGTCAAGACCGGTGAGGGCAACCGTCCCGACGCGTTCAGCCTGCTGATCGTCGAGAAGGGCATGGAGGGCTTCGACCAGGGCAAGAAGCTCAGCAAGATGGGCTTCCACGGCTGGGACACCGCCGAGCTGAGCTTCACCGACGTCTTCATCCCCGAGGAGAACCTGATCAGCGGCAAGGAGGGCATGGGCTTCATCCAACTGATGATGAACCTGCCTCTCGAGCGCCTCTCGATCGGCGTCGCCGCGGCTGCCGCCATGCAGGCCGCGTTCCAGTGGACCCTCACCTACACGAAGGACCGCGAGGCCTTCGGCGAGCGCATCGCCGACTTCCAGAACACCCGCTTCCGCCTGGCCGACATGGCCGCGATGACGGATGCCACCTGGGCGTACATCGACCGCGCGCTGCTGGCCTACAAGGACGGCAAGCTCTCGGCCGAGGATGCCGCGAAGGTGAAGTTCTGGGCGACCGAGCGCGAGTGGGAGCTGCTCGACATGGGCGTGCAGCTGCACGGCGGCTACGGCTACATCATGGAGTACCCGATCGCGAAGGCGTTCACCGACGCCCGTGTGCACCGCATCTACGGCGGCACGAACGAGATCATGCGCGACCTGGTGGGCAAGCAGCTCGTCGGCAAGCGCTGACACCCGCTCACTCGAAAGGCCGCCCGGATGCATCCGGGCGGCCTTTCGCTTTGTCACAACTGCCAGCACAGTCCCAGCCCATTCATCAGATTCAGGGCGCTCAATGGGAGAGGAAAGTCCCGCGCGCTACCCCCGCAGACAGACTCGCTACGGCCGCCACGCGAGCATGAGTCGGGAGGTCTGCCATGATTCCTCATCGTGCCGGCGCGAAGCGCCGGCTGCTGTTCCCCGCCCTGCTGGTCGCAGCGGCATCCGTCATCCTGGCGGGATGCTCGGCCGGCGGCGGAAGCGGGGGCACCGCCGCGCCGGCGAACGCCAACGCGCCGGACAAGGCGGCGAACACCATCTCGTGGGCCCTGCCGCCCGCCACCGTGCCGAACTGGATCTGGCCGTTCTCGCCGATCGCCGACTTCAGCGTCACGAACTCCGAGATGCAGCTGATGCTGTACCGCACGCTGTACTGGTACGGCGACAACGGCAAGACCGGCGTCGACTACTCGCTGAGCCTCGCGCAGAAGCCGGTGTTCAGCCAGGACGGCAAGACGGTCACGATCACCATGAACCCGTACAAGTGGTCCAACGGTGAGAGCGTGACGGCGCAGGACGTCATCTTCTGGATCAACATGGACAAGGCCGAGAAGGCCAACTACGCCGGGTACGCGCCCGGGCAGTTCCCGGACAACATCGTCTCCGCCACGGCGAAGAACGACACCACCCTGGTGCTGACCACCGACAAGGCGTACAGCCAGGAGTGGTTCCTGATGAACCAGCTCAGCCAGATCACTCCGATGCCGATGGCCTGGGACATGACCAGCGCCACCCAGAAGGGCACCTGCGCGACCGACGTCAGCGGCTGCAAGGCCGTGTTCAGCTACCTGCAGGCGCAGTCGAAGGACCTGCCGTCCTACGCGAAGAGCGCGGTGTGGTCGGTCGTCGACGGACCGTGGATGCTGAAGAGCTTCAACTCCGACGGTCACGTCGCGTTCGTGCCGAACACGAAGTACGCAGGCCCCGTCAAGGCGCAGGTCAAGGAGTTCGACATGGTGCCGTTCACGACGGATGCCGCGGAGTTCAACGTGGTCCGGTCGGGCAAGACCCTCGACGTCGGGTACATCCCGACGCAGGACATCGCCCAGCCCAAGTCCGCGTCGAGCGCTCCGGATGCCGCGGGGCCGAACCCGCTGAGCTCGAACTACCGGCTGCTGCCGTGGTTCCTGTACGGGTTCAACTACTTCCCGATCAACTACAACAACCCGAAGACCGGACCGATCTTCTCGCAGCTTCCCGTCCGTCAGGCGCTGCAGTCGGTCGTCGATCAGCAGGGTGTGATCAGCTCCACCGCCAAGAACTACGGCGTCGAGACCACCGGTCCCGTGCCGCTGTTCCCGGACAGCCCGCTGATCTCGCAGTCCGAGAAGAACAACCCGTATCCGTTCAGCATCGCGAACGCCACGAAGTACCTCAGCGACAGCGGCTGGAAGGTCGTGCCGAAGGGCGAGACGACGTGCGTGAAGCCGGGCACGGCGAAGGGCGATTGCGGGGCGGGCATCGCGGCGGGTACCGCGCTGACGTTCTCGCTGCCGTACGCCAGCGGCAACGCGACGATCGACACCGCGATGGCGTCGATGAAGTCGAACGCCGCTCAGGTCGGCATCACGCTGAACCTGAAGCCCGAGCCGTTCAACCAGGTGACCTCCACCGCCGTGCCCTGCAAGGGCTCGGGATGCACCTGGGACATGGGCAACTGGGGCGGCGGCTGGGTGTACGCACCCGACTACTACCCGACAGGTGAACTGCTGTTCGCCACGGGTGCCGGTTCCAACTCCGGCAGCTTCTCGAGCCCCGAGCTCGACAAGCTGATCGCAGCCACCAACACCACCAGCGGCAATGAGGTGATGCAGGCGTACGAGGACTTCATGGCGCAGAACGTGCCCGTGATCTACCAGCCCAACTACACCTACTCGCTGACCGAGGTCGCGAACGGTCTGCAGGGCTTCGACCACAACAACCCCTATGGGGCGATCACCCCGGAGGAGTGGCACTACTGATCCATCACTGACGACACGACGAGCACGAGGGGAGGCACGCGATGATCGGCTACATCATCCGGCGCCTGCTGCAGGCCGTGCTCGTCGTGCTCGTCGTAACAGTGATCGTCTTCATCCTGCTGCATTCGCTGCCGGGCGGTCCGGCACGGGCCATCCTCGGTCCGCGGGCGACCGCG
The DNA here is from genome assembly GCA_031286555.1 of Microbacterium sp. GTDB lineage: Bacteria > Actinomycetota > Actinomycetes > Actinomycetales > Microbacteriaceae > Microbacterium. The sequence continues at coordinate 4,677 of JAITUD010000362.1, forward strand.
CAGCAGGTCGCGCAGTTCAACATCGACAACGGCCTCGACAAGCCGCTGATCGTGCAGTACTTCACCAGCGTGTTCGGATGGTTCACCGGCAACTTCGGCTATTCGTACGTGCTGAACCAGTCGGTGTCGTCCCTGCTCGCCGAGCGGCTGCCCAAGACCATCATCCTGGCGCTGCTCGCCCTCATCCTCACCGTGATCGTCGCGATCCCGGTGGGCATCTACCAGGCCGTGCGGCGCAACCACGTCTTCGACTACGTCGCCACCGGCCTGTCCTTCATCTTCTACGCGGCGCCGACGTTCTTCCTCGGCCTGATCCTCATCGAGATCTTCTCGTCCTACCTGGGCTGGTTCCCGCCGGAGGCGCCGCAGTCCGACGGCGTGATCCCGATCTTCCAGCAGTTCCCCGCCATGGTGCTGCCGATCGTCACGCTCGCGCTGCTGAGCATCGCCGGGTTCTCGCGCTACATGCGCTCCTCGGTGCTGGACAACATCGGGCAGGACTACGTGCGCACCGCTCGTGCCAAGGGCGCGTCGTCGTCGCGGGTGCTGTGGCGGCACGTGCTGCGCAACGCGCTGATCCCGATCATCACCCTGCTCGGCCTGTCGCTGCCGGCCTTGTTCGCAGGAGCACTGGTCACCGAGTCGATCTTCAACTTCCCCGGCATGGGGCTGCTGTTCTGGCAGGCGGCCCAGCAGTCGGACTACCCCGTCGAGCTCGGCGTGGTGATCGTCACGGCGTTCGCCACCGT
>JAITUD010000379.1 GCA_031286555.1 Microbacterium sp.
GAGGCGCCGGAGCAGCCCTCCGAGAGCTGACGCACAGGAGCGGATGCCGGGGTCCCCGGCATCCGCTCCTCCTGTTCAGCGCCTGCGGAACGTGACGTGGATGACGCCGCTCTCGGCGACCTCGCTGGTCACTTCGAAGCTGTCCTCCAGCCCGCGCAGGTCCTGCCAGAGGCTCGCGCCGCGGCCGAGCAGGATCGGCGCGATCCCGACGTGCAGTCCGTCGACGAGTCCGGCTGTGAGGAACTGCCGAACGGTCTCGATGCCGCCGCCGATGCGCACGTCCTTGCCCGCGGCCGCCTCGGTGGCCCGCTGCAGGGCCTCTTCCGGAGTGGCCTCGAGGAAGTGGAACTCGGTGCCGTTGTCGAAGGAGATCGACGGACGCGCGGTATGCGTGAGCACGAAGACCGGCGCCTGGAACGGCGGCTCCTCGCCCCACCAGCCGCGCCAGTCCGGGTCGTCGCCGTGGTCGTGCAGACCGAACATCCCCGCACCCATGATCTCGGCACCGACGCCCTCGAAGTAGGCGGCGGCGTACTTCTCATCAACGCCGGTGGTGCCCGCGCCCGAGTTGTCGCCGAACACGCGCTGCTGCATGGTGCGGGTCGCGGTGTATGCCGCGACCAGGCGGCCCCAGTCATCGCCGAAGGGGTTCTCCGGCGTCTGGTCGGTCGTGGTGGCGTAGCCGTCCAGCGAGATGTTCAGGTCCACTCGTACTGTCATCGGAGTTCCTCTCAGGCGTTCGCCGGGTTGCTGGCCGCGCCGTCCAGCCAGAGCATGTCGGAGGCATCCGCATGCGGGCCGTCGCTGCCGACGTGCTTGGTGCTGATCTGCGGGCCCTTGGTGATCACGTGCACCAGCGCCATCCCGTAGCCGCGGGAAAGATCGTAGTCGGTCTTCAGCCACTCCAGGATCGGGGTGGCCTTGGTGCCGGGGCCGAAGCCCTTGTCGGTCGCCAGGTCGATGAACTGGCGCGGAGTGAGACCGGTCTTGGTCTCGATGTTGTCGAGGTATGACTGGAAGGACACGGGGCTCCTTATTCGAGGTTCGTCTGGATGATGACGGCGGAGGCGTGGATGCCGATGAGGCGCATCGTGCCCGTGCCGGTGTTGGTGAACTTGTGCGGCACGTAAGCCGGGCCGGTGACCGTGTCACCGGCGGTGGCGAGGATCTGCTCGTCGCCGACGACGAAAGTCACGTCGCCCTCGAGCACGACCCAGGTCTCCGGGTACGGGTGCCAGTGCAGCGAGGCGCCCTGCCCCGGCTGGTTGTCGATGTAGAAGTACGAGATGCCTGACCCGTGGTCGCTGCCCTGGAACCGGCGACTGTTCCCTGTGCCGAGGCGGATCTCATCCGGCGCGACGAGCGTGGGAACGGCGAGTGTCTCGACCATGATGCGCTCCTTTCCGTGCGGTGATCCCACTCTTCCGCGCAGGAGACGCACCCCCTAGAGTTTCGATGTGGATCGAAACTCCCGCCCTCGAGAGGGCGTCGACAGCCCGCATCATCGGGTCGACTTCCGCCTGACGCCCGGCGACATCCAGGCTGTCCGGTTCGGCGTCTCCCCCGGCCATGAATTCGCGCACGCCGTGCGTGTGCTGCTGCGCCCCGCGGACTATCCACTGCAGTGGGGGTGGCTGAAGCAGGTGCGAGACGCGATCCCCCGCGAGCCCTTCGGCCTGCTCGCGCAGGTGATCGGAGCCGACGGGTACATGCCGGACTTCCTCACCACGGACGCCCGCTGGGACCTGACGCCTTCCGATGAGGCGGCCGCTCTGCGGGTGGCGCCGGTGCCCGGCATCCTCGTCGACCTGGAGAAGATGATCCAGCGCTCCTCTGGCGAACGGCAGCTCACCCTGCGTCGCATGCGGGACGATCCGGAACGAGCCCGCGCCGTCATCGCGGACGCCTGGGAGCAGGTGTGGGATGCCGCGGTCGCCCCGGTCTGGCCGCAGCTGGAGCGGATGCTGCGCGCGGACATCGCCGTTCGGGCCAGGACTGTCGCCGCCGACGGCCTCGCCGCCATGGCCGGCGGGCTGCACCGCACGGTGCGCTGGAGCGACGGCGCGGTGCGCGTGCAGCTGCGCAGGCACAGCGAGGACGTCGACTGCCGCGGCAGCGGGCTCGTGCTGGTGCCGTCGGTGATGTCGTCCTGGGGCTGCATGGTCATCACGGAGCCCCCGGCGCAGCCCACGCTGTTCTACCCCGCCCGCGGCGTCACCGCCGGCTGGGCGCGGGACTCCGGCGACCTCGCGCAGGCGCTCGCCGCCCTGGTCGGGCCGGTGCGCGCCGGCATCCTGCTGCAGGCGCACGTCGCGCGCACGACCTCGCAGGTCGCGGCGGAGGCCGGTATCGCCGTGTCCACGGCCTCGCATCATCTGACGGTGCTGCGCGACGCCGGCCTGCTCACCAGCTCCCGCGAGGGGAACCGGATGCTGCACCTGCGCACCCCGCTCGGCGAGGCACTCGTCGGCGCGGGGCTCTGAGACCTCAGCGATCCCGCGGGAAGCGCTGCACCATGAGCGCGATGTCATCGTGCGGCTTGGCGAAGAGCCAGTCGTGCTTCGCCTCCTCCGCTGCGCGGATCTCGCCCGCGATCTCGGCGAGCCGACCGGCGACCGCCGACTCGGCGAAGCGCTCGAGCGTGTGCGCGCCCACCAGCTGGAAGCCCCGGGTGCCGCCGTCGGAGGATGCCACGATCGCGGCGAGCTCCGCTATCGGCGTGCGCCCCGTGAGGGCGTGGCGCGCGGCATCCGGATCGGTCTGCGCGCACCAGAACCCGCCTTCGACGTTGCGTGTCTCGTCGAGTGCGCGGAATCGGGCCGCGGCGATGTCTTCGTGCGCGTGCGTGCCGTCGCCGAGCAGCTCGGCAGCCCGGCGACCGACAGCAGCGTTGATGCGGTCGTCGGTGATCTCCTCGGCGCTGCCGTCGCGGCGGGCGAGCACGATCGAGGCGTCGCAGAGCACGAGGTGCTCCGCCTCGTCGCCGACGATGCGCCAGGCGGCGACCGTGGCGCTCGGCGAACCGGCATCCAGGTCGCAGGTGCCGCGGTGCGCGGCCGTGACCTCGGCGATCGCGCCGGCCAGGGCATCCGGCATGGCCGCGGCGGAGTCCTCCAGGCGCACGCGGAACGCCTCGGCCAGCATCCGCGCATACCAGGCGACCGAGTGTCCGCAGCCCTGCCGCATGCTCTTGGGCAGCCCGGCGCCGTCGACGACGACGGCGATGCCGTCGCCCTGTGCGCACGCATCCTCGCTCTCGCGGCCGGGTTCAGCGGGAAGGGCGAAGGGATCCATCAGCCGACCAGGGCCCAGTAGATGAGGCCTGCCCAGACCAGGGATGACAGCGAGGTGAGGCTCAGCGCGAT
>JAITUD010000394.1 GCA_031286555.1 Microbacterium sp.
CGGGCAAGGGCCAGCAGGGCGCGCAGATCGTTGCCCGGCACCCGTTCGGTGAGGTCGATGTAGCTCTGCGTGACGGGATCGCTGATCGGCGCGCCCTCGTCGAGGTGCGCCTGCACCTCTTCCAGCACGATGCGGTCGAGGGCGGTGCCGTCGGGCACGCCGCCGAGCACGGCGCGGTCGATGCGGTCCTCGAGGTCGATCATGACCTGCCATCCGACGCGTCCGCCGAGCGAGTACCCGAGATACGAGGCGGTGTCGACGAGGTAGGTGTCGAGCACGGTCTCGACGTCGGTCGCGAGGGTGCTCAGGCTGTACGCGCCGGCCTCGTGCGGCTTCTCGCTGCGGCCGTGACCGCGCTGGTCGATGCCGATGACCCGCAGGCCGGAGGCCGCGAGGCGGCGCTCCAGGCCGGTGAGCACCCAGTTGTCGTGGGTGTTGGACGCGAACCCGTGCACCATGACCACGACCGGGGCGTCGAGGTCGCCCCAGGTGTAGGTCGCCAGGCTCGTTCCGTCAGCCGTGTACACGCGCTGGGGTTCGGGCATCTGCAGTGCGGAGATCGGAAGGGCCATGACATCATTCTGCCCCCGCGCCGGTTGCGCCGGCGGCAGGGGCAGAACGGACAGCGGATGCTACGGCACGAGCACCGTGCTCTCGAGGCGGTCGTATCCGGCCTCCATGCCGTCGATCATGCCGGTGGCGAGGATCATGTCGCGAGTCTCCTTGTCGGGGTACTCGATGAGCATGGTGATGAGGGTGGCGCCGTCCTCCTCATAGAGGTTCAGGTCGTTGAGCGTCGACGGCCCGTCGGTGCCGATCATCATCTCGGTGGTGACGGCGCGGCGCGGGGCGTCGATGAGCAGCACGTCGCCCTCGAAGCCGAACGGCTCGCCCTCGGTGTCGCCGACCGGTGCCCACGAGGTGCGGTAGTGCTGGCCGACGGTGTCGGACGGGGTGGCCTCGGTCATCACCCAGCCGTCTGGTCCGGTCATCCACTGCTTGGTGAGCTCGGGCTCCATGTGGGCGCGCCAGACCAGCTCGCGCGGGCCGTTCACCAGGCGGGTGATGCGCACGTGGGTGTCGTCCATCAGCTCGAGGCGGGTGCCCTTGCCCTGCGCGTACTCGCGCAGATCCTGCAGCACGGCGTCGATCTGGGCCATCGCCATGCGGGTGCCCTCGACCATGCCCATCTCCACGGACTGCTGCAGCGCCTCGACCGAGTCGAAGTGCGTGACGCAGGTCATGCGGGTGGCGCCACCGTCCTCGGCGAAGCCGAAGACCATGCGCATCGCGGGGAAGCCGCCGATCGGTTCACCGGCCTCGTCGACGAAGCAGTCCAGTACCTCGAAGCCGCGCGGCTCCTCGATCTTCAGGAACTCCCAGCGACCCGAGGACTTCTCCCCCTGCGGGCTGGTCATGTGGTACTGCGCGAACCCGCCCGGGCGGTGGTCGAAGCTGGTGAACGTGGCGGGCCAGCCCGGAGGGCCCCAGAACCGCTCGAGCTGCTGCGGGTCGGCGTACGCGTTCCAGACGCGGTCGACGGGCGCCGCGAACTCGGCCGTCACGGTGAGGGTGAGTGCCTCGGGGTCGTTGGTGATGTCGATGACAGGCATTGTCAGTCTCCTTGGTCAGGTCGTGCGGGGTCGTTGCGGGGGTCGGGCTCGGCGAGCAGGTCGTCGAGGCGGGCGATGCGTGCGCGCCAGAGTTCCTCGTAGCGGGCGAGCAGTGCCTTGGCGCGGGCGATCATGTCGGGATTCGCGCGGACCAGCCGCTCGCGTCCCTCAGCGCGCTTGATGACGAGCCGCGCCTCTTCGAGGACGGCGACGTGCTTCTGGACCGCGGCGAACGACATGTCGTAGTCGCGGGCCAGCTCGGAGACGGACTGTTCGCGATCGATCGTCCGACGCAGGATGTCGCGCCGGGTCGACGTCGCCAGTGCATGGAACACACGGTCGATCTCCGTCTCGCTCAGTTCTATTTGTGCAACCATTTGGTTGTACGTTACGACGAGCGGATGTTGGTGTCAAGAGGGTCTTGGGTTCCTCGTGTCAGAACCGCGTTGCGGTGACACAAACCGCCTCAGTCATGCACCATGGCCCGCGACCCCTCGCTCGCAGTGTCCTCTTTCGAGTACCGGCGAGTGAGTGCAGCGCCAATCATCGCCAGATGGGTGCGCACGGTTTGTGGGCTGGTGATTTCGAGCCACTCGACAAGCCCTGCGAGATGACCGGCGATCCCGTACTCACTCGGCGCATGGATCACGACTGGGATGCGGCCATCGCTCGCGGCCGGCCCCATCTCCAGCGTGTCGCCGACCGCCGCCCGGAGAAAGTCGAGACCCTCGGGGGCACAGATTGCGCGCACCTCGACGACGGTACGGTTGCGTTCAGCTTCGTCGGTGAGGCCGCGCCACGCTCTCGCGAGATCGAAGCTCTCGGATCGATGAGCGGGGGCATCGCTGGGGATGACAGCGGTGACGCGGTCCAGGCGAAAGGTGCGCTGGCCCGCTTCTGTGTGAGCAACGAGATACCAGCGTGAACCCTTCGCCACGAGACCCAGCGGGTGAACGATCCGCACGGACTCCTTTCCGGCGCTGTCGATGTAACCGAGCTGCGCTTGCACGCCACGGATCACCGCATCCTGCAGAGTGTCGAGGTACTGAGGCGGCTGGTTCGCGTCACCGGTTGCGCCCCACGGTTGCGAATCCACTATCAAGGAGGAGGCTGCGGCCTCTGCCTGCGCGCGGAAGGTCTCGGGTAGCGCTCTGACGAGCTTTCGAAGGGCTGCCTTCAACTCAGGCTCTGCGGCCTCCGCAGCTGCCGCCGGTCCCGCGATGAGGAAGAGGGCTCGGGCCTCGCTGGCCGTCAGGCCTGAGAGGTCGGTCCGACCGCCACCAAGAAGACGCCACCCGCCGGAGCGGCCCTGGATGGAGTAGATGGGAACCCCTGCCATGCCGAGAGCGTCCAGATCGCGGCGAGCAGTACGTTCTGAGACCTCAAGCTCCTTCGCGACCTCCGCGGCAGTGACCTGCCCACGCCGCTGCAGCATGAGGAGAATGGCCACCAACCGATCGGACTTCACGCTTGTATCTTCTCAAAAAACCGGTCACTAGGTGACCTATATAGCTGGCTAGCTTGGAACCATGAACACAACAGCCCATGAGATTCCCTTCCCTGAAGCCAGCATCATCTCCGTGAACGGTGTTGATCTTGAAGTCTTCGAGGCTGGCCGAGAGAACGCGGGCAATCCGATTGTGCTCTGTCACGGATGGCCCGATCTTGCATTTACCTGGCGCTATCAGATCCCGGCTCTCGTCGCTGCCGGCTACCACGTGATCGCCCCCAACCAGCGGGGGTTCGGCAACTCGACCAGGCCAGAGGACATCGTCGACTACGACATCGAGCACCTGACGAGCGACCTCGCCGCGCTGCTTGATCACTTCGGCTACGAGCGCGCAACTTTCATCGGTCACGACTGGGGCGCGTTTATCGTTTGGAGCTTCACGCTGCTGTACCCGCAACGAGTCGACAAGATCGTGGCGCTCAGCTTGCCGTACCTCGCGCGCGGCGAGATGCCTTGGCTTGATTTCATGGAGGCAGTGCTGGGGAGCGACTACTACTTCGTGCACTTCAACAAGCACCCGGGTGTTGCTGACGCGATCTTCGACGCAGATCCCGCACGTTTCATCAACAACCTCTACCGTCGGGACGAACCGCTCCTGCCACCCACGCCGGGCATGGCGCTGATCGAGATCGCCCAGAACGACTCCCCTCCGGGCGAGCCACTGCTTAACGACAGCGAACTGGCAGTCTACGAGTCCGCGTTCCGGCATTCAGGGTTCACTGGCGGTATCAACTGGTACCGGAACCTCAACCGCAACTGGCACCTGCTTGCGGACGCCGACCCGATCATCCATCAGCCCTCACTCATGATCTATGGCCTGCGCGATACTGTCGCCCGCTCAGAGAGCCTGCCCAGCTTCGTCCCCAACGTTGAAGAGCTCAGCTTCGACAGCGGACACTGGGTGCAGCAGGAACGCCACGGTGAGACAACGAGTGCAATCCTCGAGTGGTTGGCGCGGAGCCCCGCTAACTAGGATTCCGACATGGATGACGCGCTGTTCTTCGACGACTCGGACGCTTTCAGCGAATGGCTGGAAAGACACCACACTCACACACCTGAAGTGTGGGTGCTGTTTCACAAGAAGGGTTCGGGGAGGGCCAGCCAGACATGGTCCGAAGCCGTCGACGCGGCACTGTGCTTTGGGTGGATTGACGGACTCAGAAGAAGTGTTGACGACAAAAGCTACCAAGTACGTTTTACGCCCCGCAAAAAGAACAGCGTGTGGAGCTCAGTCAATGTCAGAAAAGCTGAGGAGTTGACGCGGGCCGGAAAAATGAGGCCGGAGGGACTGGAACTGTTCACCAGCCGAAAAGACACCCAAGGCTACTCATCTGAAACACGAAAATTGAACCTCACCTCGGCGTACGAACAGAACTTCAAGGAACATCAGACTGCTTGGGACAACTTCTTGAAACTCGCGCCGTCTTATAGGCGTGACTCTGTTTGGTGGGTGATGAGCGCAAAGAAGGAAGAAACGAGATTGAAGAGATTGGATATTCTGATCTCATCATCGCTCGCCGGACAACGGGTTCCCGTATTCAGAGCAAGAGATACCCCCGCCGCCTGACAATCGCGGCCCAACGCTTCGGGAATCGGTGCGGACACATCGTCGGCGGCGCGAGCTGGCGCTTCTCCGTCGACTACGACGAGGTGACCCCGGTGGGTACATCCATCGGGTCAGTCCACTCGCGGTCTCTTCGCCGAGAGAGCATCGAGCGGGTCATCGCTGAGCAGTGGGTTATGCAACGACCGCTTCACAAGAGAAACGCGCCAACTCGGTCGAGGGCGCTGGTGATAACAACGAGGCCACAGCGAAAGACCGGCTCACTTTTCGCGAGTTGGTCTGCGTCGCGGTAAACACGTTCGGGTGGGACCCGAACTACCAAGTGATTCAGGGACGTGACCTCGATTTTCGAGGGCCTGCAAGTACGGCGCGAGCTTGACCTTCGGACACCATCACCCGTCCTCGAGCATCCGCCCCAGCGCACGGGTCGCGCCGCGCGTCTCGAGCATCGCGCCCATCACCTCGCGCAGCCCCCGCCCGCTCTCATCGTCGACGCCCAGCGCCGCCTGCGTGCGCGTATGCGCCAGCGTCCGGTCGACGGCCGGACGGCGAGCCTCCTCGTAGGCGTCGAGGGTCTCGACCGCGGCCCCGTCACGGATCACCGCCCGCAGCCTCGGGGCCAGATCGAGCGCGTCCTGGATGCCGGCGTTCAGCGCAGCCCCGCCTGCGCCGAAGACGTGCGCCGCGTCGCCCGCGAGCAGCACGCGACCCGCGCGATACGCATCGGCCTGCCGGCTGTTCGCGACCGTGCTCCGCACGTCACACGCCGCGGTGAAGGGAAGCTCGGCGCCGAGCACCCGGCGCAGGGCCGCACGCAGCTCGGCGACGGAGACATCCTCACGCGGCTCAGCACCACTGCGCGGCTCGTGAGCGCTGATCACGTAGAGATCCTCCGGCGCGGATGCATCGAAGGATGCCGCTGCGGCGATCGTGAAGGCGCCACCGGGGAACCCGATCCGGCGCTGCGCCGCGACATGACCGACTTCCGCGATGTCGAATCCGTCGCCCCTGAGCGCGATCACATCGCCCGGGATGGTGACGCGGGCGATCCAGGCGATCTCGTCGGAGGTGACCCCGGGGAATCCGATCCCCGCCTGCTTCCGCACGAAGCTGCGCGCCCCGTCGCATCCCACAAGGAACAGTGCCGCAACCGTCGCTGCGCGACCGCGGACGTCCACCTCCACGCATCCCGCATCCTGCCGGAGCGCGATCACCTCATTGCCGCGTCGCACCTCGGCGCCGCGCGCGCGAGCACGCGTCTCGAGAAGCTCCTCCAGCCCGCGCTGCGGGATCGGCAGGACGTGCAGCGGATTGCGCGGCCCGAACCCCAGGTCGAGCGAGAGCGGTCCGAAGGGGAACCGCGGCGGAGAGACGACGCGCAGCCCGGTGCCGTCGAGGACTCCCAGTCGGGCCAGGTCGACGGCGGATCGCCCGACCACGCCGTTCGCCTTCGCCAGCCCCGAGCGCGTTTCGGCCCTCTCGAGGACGACGGTGCGGATGCCGGCGCCGGCGAGCTCCCCCGCGAGCAGCAGCCCCACCGGGCCGGCGCCGACCACGGCGACATCCCACTCTTCAGCGTCCATGCTTGTCAGTCTGGGTTGACAGATACGCGATGTCAAGCCAGACTGACACGCATGACTTCTCTCGACCTGGAGCAACTGACCACGACAGACCCCGCGACGGGGCTCCGCGCGGTCGGCGCTCTGCATCGTCTCGCCGAGCGGGTCGAGGCCATCCACGTCGCCGAAGCGCGCAAGGCGGGGTGGTCGTGGGAGCAGATCGGCGACGCCCTCGGCGTCACGCGCCAGTCGGTCCACACGAAGCACGGAAGGCGAGGGACCGGTGTTTGAGAGATTCGCCCGCTCGGCGCGGGCAGCCGTCGAGGGCGCACGCGACGAAGCCGCGCGTCGCGGGGATCGACGGATCGGGTCGGAGCACCTGCTCATCGCCGTCCTCGCCGACGACGATCTCGCCGATCAGGTCGGCATCGATGCGGAGCGCGCCAAGAGCGCCGCAGACCGGCTCGACCAGACCGCGCTGGCGGCGATCGGGCTCGAGCTCGGAGACTTCCACCCCACCCCGCATCCCGCCCCTCTCGGGAACGCGACCTACATGACGACCGGTGCGAAGGCGGTGATCCGCCAGTCGCTCGCGAAGGCCGCGGCGGAGAAGTCCCGCACGATCACGACACGGCATATGCTGCTCGCGCTGCTCGAACGCGACGCACCGGACCCCGCCGCCGCCCTCTTCGCAGAGCTCGACGTCACGCCCGAGGACCTTCGCGCCAGACTTCGCCGCCCCGAGGCACGAACGGCGTAACCACCACCAACGCTGCGATCACATGGAGTCGATCATGCGAGACATCCAGGGCCGTCTGGTATCGGTGAACGGCCGCACGGTCTACGTCGAGGAATCAGGAACGGGCGAGGACCTGGTCGTCTTCGAGGCGGGCACGGGCGCCGGGCGCACCTACTGGGATGCCGTGCTGCCGCTGCTCGACGACTCAGCGCGTCTGCTCGCCTACGATCGCGCAGGGCGCGCACGCACCGGAGCATCCGTCGACGAGCTCAGCGTCGACACGATGGCGGATGATCTCGTCGCACTCGTCGACGGGATCGCGCCGGACCGGCTCCTTCTTGTCGGCCACAGCTTGGGCGGCATGGTCGTCCGGCGCGCGGCCGAGCGGCTCGCTCCGCGGCTGCGGGGACTGCTCCTGGTCGATCCGACCGCCGAGGGCTCCTCCGTCTACGACGACTGGGGCCCGCGCATCGCGAAGGTCGATCGCGTGCTTGCGGTGTCGCAGCAGCTCAGCCGGTTCCGGCCCGTCCGGCGGCTCCTGACCCGCCCCTTCGTCCGCCTGGGATTCTCCGATGACACCGTCGCGACCATGCAGGAGGAGGACGCCACCCCGGCCGGCACAGCACAGACCCGCCGCGAGCTGAAGGCGGCAGCCGCTGCGATCCCGCAGTTCCGCCTGCATCCGCCTGCGCTGCCCGACTGTCCGGTGATCGTGCTGTCGGCGAGCAGACCCATCAGGGAGACGGCGCACGAGCTCGAGGTCGTCGCCTCGCTGCAGGAGCAGCACCGCCGCTATGCCGAGAGCGTGCCGGACGGCCGCTTCGAGAGCGTGGACTCCACCCACCACATCCCCGTGGAGCAGCCTCGCGCCATCGCTGATGCGGTGCGCGAGCTGCTGCGGAGGTGATCGCGCGGACGTCGCACGGGAGGATCTTCGCGCCCGGCCGTCGGCCTGGCTCGTGCCGTCAGCTCGCCGCGCGCGCAGTGCGCTGGCGCGCCCGGAACTGAGACGCCTTCACGCGATTGCCGCAGGTGCGCATCGAGCACCACTCGCGTCGCGCCCCTCGTGATCGATCGACGTAGACCTGAGTGCAACCGGGTCGCGCACACTCGCGCATCAGCACGGCATCCTCACCGCCGAGCAGGTCGACGGCGTTCCGCGCGACGGTCGCCAGCGCCTCAGCTGCGGATCCGCGGCGTCGGGTGAACCCATCCTCGAGCAGCACGGGCACGGGGGCCGAGACGGACCATCGATTCAGGACGGTGACCGCCTCCGCGGGCAGCGACGACCCGCCCAGCCGCGCAGCGGCCGCCGCATAGATCGCCTCGCGCAGCTCGATCGCGCTGCTGATATCCGTGTGATCAGCTCCGGGGGCGACATCAACCACGCCCGCCTCGAGAAACCAGGCATCCAGCGCGGCGGGGTCGCCGAGCATCTCGGCGGGCGCCGGGTCGCGACGCGCACGGAGCGTGCCCACGAAGTCGAGCGAAAGAGTCCCGCAGGGGAAGGCGTGCATCACGTAACCACTCTAACGAGTTCTGAAGAATCTTGCACAACCTGCTTGACAGGTTATGCGTCTGCCTGTCACGGTAGTAACCGTTCAAACAAGTTACGCCTGAGAGGGGCACGAGAACACATCATGGAACTCGCACTCGAAGTCATCGTCCTTCCCGTCAGCGACGTCGATCGCAGCAAGGACTTCTACTCGCGACTCGGCTTCCGTGAGGACGCCGACTTCGCGACCGAGCGCGGCCTGCGCGTCGTGCAGTTCACCCCGCCAGGCTCCGGTGCGTCGATCATCTTCGGAGAGCGGCTCACGAACGCCCAGGCCGGCACGGTGCGCGGGCTGCACCTCGTGACCCCGGATCTCGCCTCCGCACGAGCGGAGCTCATCGAACGCGGCGTCGATGTCTCGCCGATCTGGCACGACGCTGACGGCGTCTTCCACTGGGCCGGGCGCGAGAACCGCGTCGACGGCCCGAGCGGGCAGTACCACAGCTACTCGTCCTACGTGTCATTCGACGACCCGGACGGCAATGAGTGGATCATCCAGCAGATCATCGACCGTCTGCCCGGGCGCTGAGTCATGGCCGCATCGATCGACGCCGCCCAGGCCACCGAACTCTTCGACGTGCTGCTCCGCGAGACGGCATCTGCGCACGGCGAATACGAGGAGGAGCACCTCGGCGGGATCTACGACGAGGACTGGCCGTCCTGGTACGCCGCGTTCCTCGCACGGGCGCTCGCCGAGCGCGGATACGTGCTCTCCTCATCGTCGGGCAGGTAGCGATGCCCGACGCGCGGCCTCAGCGCGGCTCGCCGGGCAGCGGCCAGCGGCCGCGCGCCTCCTTGAACCGGATTGCGGCGAGCAGCGGTGACACGTCGTACATGTTCGGGTTCAGGGCGAGCTTCGCGCCGCTGCCCGCCTTGACGCTGAGGTTCGGCTGCCCGTTCAGCTCGGTCATCCGGTAGTCGACGATGTCGCTGTAGACGATGCGGTCCTCGCGTCCGAGCGCGGTGCGGAAATGCACAACGTCCGCCTCGGGCGCGACGTACCAGTTGCGGTACAGGCCGAGGAAGAGGATGCCGCCGACCACGATCGCCACCGACGCGATCCGGAACGCGGTCGGATCGTCTGCATCATCCGACGTGAACGCGACCAGCGACATCAGTGCGCCGAGCACCAGGAGTACCCAGCCGACGACGGCGACGAGCTTCGGCATCCGCTGGCGATCCGGATGCTTCTTCGAGACGTTCGGATGCCGCCGCATCCACCACACGACCAACGGAATGAGCGCGACCACGACGATCAGCAGCATGATCTTGGTCAGCGCGATGGTGGTCAGCACCGTTCGACGGTATCAACGCCGATCGCACGAGGGCTTCACGCGCGGGGCCTGACGCAGCGCGCACCGCGGCGTATGGTGGTCGCCGTGCGCACGCAACGGTGGACCGTGACGGTCGGCTGGGTCTGTCTGCTCGTGGTGAGCCTCGGCATCCTCGGCTTCGGCCTGGTCGTCACCATCGCCCCCATGGGACCGGGCGAACTCATCTACCGTGCCGACGGACTCGCGTCGATCGGGTTCGGCCTGTTCGGCGGGATGCTCACGCTCGTGCCCTATCGCCGGCGGGAGCGATGGGCATGGGGCGTGCTGTGGTTCTACCCCGTCTTCTGGACCGTGCATCTGGTGGGCGGGCTCCCGCCGGGCAAGGACCACATCCACCAGATCGTGTTCATCGCCCTTTCGCTCGTCGGCCTCCTGGTCCCCGTACGCGCGTTCTTCCCGCCGCGCGAGGCGAACGCGTAGCCGACGCACGGTGTCTACGCTTGATGTGTGGCGGAATCTCGTGGGCGGGTGTGGACGGGCGTCATTCGGGTGGCCCCGTCTCGCGGCGACCATCGCGTCGCGATCCGAGCCGCGGTCAGCGTCGGCGTCCCCCTGCTGGTCCTCTGGGCGATCGGGCGGCTCGACCTCAGCATCTATGCGAGCTTCGGGTCGTTCGCGGCACTCTACGGGCGCGGTGACGTCTTCTCGGATCGTCTGCGCATGCAGGCGAGCGCCGGAGGCGTCCTGCTGCTGGCGATGCTCGC
>JAITUD010000450.1 GCA_031286555.1 Microbacterium sp.
GAACGTGGCCATCCAGATGCTGCTGCGCGGCCGCAACACGGTCGGCTACACGCCCTACCCGACGGCGGTCACCGATGCATTCGTGCACGAGGCCGCAGCATCAGGCGTCGACATCTTCCGCATCTTCGACGCGCTGAACGACGTCGCCCAGATGCGCCCTGCGATCGACGCGGTCCGGGCCACGGGCACCGCGGTCGCGGAGGTGGCACTGTGCTACACCGGCGACCTGCTCAACCCCGCCGAGGATCTCTACACCCTGGACTACTACTTGCGGCTGGCCGAGCAGATCGCGGATGCCGGTGCGCACGTGCTGGCGATCAAGGACATGGCGGGTCTGCTGCGTCCTGCCGCGGCGGCGGAGCTCGTCACCGCGCTGCGCGAGCGGTTCGACCTTCCCGTGCACCTGCACACGCACGACACCGCGGGCGGACAGCTCGCCACGCTGCTGGCGGCCTCCGCCGCAGGTGTGGATGCGGTGGATGCCGCATCCGCGCCGCTCTCCGGCACGACCAGTCAGCCCTCGCTCTCGGCGCTGGTCGCCGCACTCGCGCATACAGATCGCGACAGCGGGATCGACCTGGCAGGCGTGTCTGATCTCGAGCCGTACTGGGAGGCGGTGCGAAATCAGTACGCGCCCTTCGAATCGGGGCTGCCCGGTCCCACCGGACGCGTCTACCATCACGAGATCCCCGGCGGTCAGCTGTCGAACCTGCGGCAGCAGGCGAAGGCGCTGGGACTCGCAGACGACTTCGAACTCATCGAGGACATGTACGCCGCGGCGAATGCGATCCTCGGTCGGGGGCCGAAGGTCACGCCGTCCTCGAAGGTCGTCGGCGACCTCGCGCTGCACCTTGCAGCCGTCAAGGCGGACCCCGCCGACTTCGCGCTCAACCCGCAGAATTACGACGTGCCGGAATCCGTGGTCGGCTTCATGGCCGGCGAGCTCGGTGATCTGCCGGGCGGATGGCCCGAGCCATTCCGCACCAAGGTGCTCGCCGGGCGTACGGTGCGGCCGTCCGTCACCGACATCTCCGCCGACGATGAACGAGCGCTCGCCGGTGACAGCGCCGGTCGGCGCGCGCGGCTTAACGAGCTGCTCTTCCCCGCGCCGACGCGGGAGCTGGCGCGGACCCGCGAGCAGTACGGCGACCTGTCCGTGCTCGAGACGGGCGACTATCTGTACGGACTGGTGCCCGGGCAGGAGCACCTCATCGAGATCGATCGCGGCGTGCGGCTCTACGTGGGTCTCGAAGCGGTGGGCGACGCCGATGAACGCGGCATGCGCACCGTGATGACGACGCTGAACGGTCAGCTCCGCCCCGTGTCGGTGCGGGACCGATCGGTGGTCGTCGACGCGCACGAGACGGAGAAGGCCGACCCCGTTCAGCCCGGTCAGTTGGCGGCGCCGTTCTCCGGAGTCGTGACGCTGCAGGTCGCCGCGGGCGACGCCGTGCGGATCGGCGAGCCGGTCGCATCCATCGAGGCGATGAAGATGGAGGCGGCGATCACCGCGACTGTCTCGGGCGTGGTGGAGCGGCTCGCGATCGGCGCCACCCAGCAGGTGGACGCGGGCGATCTTTTGGTCGTGATCAGGCCGGGCCAGTAATCTTGGGCGGGCGACTTGCTCGCACAAGCTTCCAGGGAGAACCGTGACGCCGAACAAGACCGATGACCCGAGTGGGGACGACGACCTCGGGGTCCTCGACGACTCCGCATCGCTGGACGATGCCGGGATCGGGTTCCTCGGCGCCACCGCGCAGGTGAGCGTCGTCATGCCGACCGGCGGCGACGACGAGGATCTGGACGCCGACGACGATGTCCTCGGCGACGAGATCTCGACCTCGGAACTGGTCTCCGACCTCGTCATCGACCGCTCGGGGGTGGCCGACGAGGAGACGGTGGAGCGCCTGGACCGCGACACCACCGAGATCGTCATCGAGCTGCCCGCCGAGATCGCGGCGCCTGTGGTCGTCGACGAGCCCGACGTCGTGACCGCGGAGGTCGTCCTGGACGACGTTGCGGACGAGGATGCCGCGGACGCCGACGCGGACGAGCATGCCGCGGAAGCCGCAGACCGGGACGCCGCGGAAGACGACGTCCTCGTGGACGAAGAGCTCGAGCCCGAGGAGCACGGCGAGGAGAGCTCGGATGCTCGGACCGCCGACGCCGACGCCGATGACGCCGCAGTCGAGACTGCTGAAGTCGAGACCGACGAAGACGAGACTGCTGAAGGCGAGACCGACGAGGACGCGACCGACGAGGACGGCCTCGACGGGGACATCGATGACAGCTCCGCTGAGCCGCGCGACGAGTCCGATGCTCCGGACGCCGACACCGATGACGAGACCGACGACCTCGACGAGGACGACGACTTCGACGACGAGGAGCTCGAGGACGAGGACCTCCCCGAGGACGAAGAGGACGACGGCGACCTCGACGAGGACGACGAGGCAGAGGACGACGTGGACGACCTCGAGGACGAGGCACCCGAGGAGCTCGCGCCGGTCGAGGTGATCGAGCAGGTCGCCGAGGCCGAGCCGGTCGCCGAGGCCGAGCAGGTCGCCGAGGCCGAGCAGGTTGATGAGGTCGTCGCCGACACCCTGCCCGCCGACGAGCTTCCTGAGGAGGACCTCGCCGCCGCAGAACCGGACCAGGACGAAGACCTGGACGCCGAAGCCACCGACGAGCAGGATCGTAAGGACGGGGTGACAGCCGAGGCATCCGCCGCGGCGGCCGTCGCCGGCACGCTCACCGCTCCCGAGGAGGAGACGACTGTGGACACTGACGACAAGCGCGATCTCGCACCCCGATCGGCGGCCGCCGCGCCGCGCACGCGCGCCGAGGCGCACCGCACCGCGGAGATCGCCCTGGAGTCCAAGCGGCTCGGCGACGCCTCGCGCGACTCGTCCCGCGAGAGCGCCGACCTGCTGACGGCCGAGCGGCTGCTCGACCCGAGCCGCATGGTCAAGCCCGAGCCGGAGGGCACCTGGAGCCACCTGGTGTACACGGTCTCCGGTCGTCGCATCAACCTCGGCGACAGCAAGAAGGCCCGGGCCCGCAAGGAGCTCTCCGGACGGATCTCCGGCACCCTGCAGGGCAACGCGCGGTTCGTGCCCGTGCTCTCGCGCAAGGGCGGCGTGGGCAAGACGACCGTGACGGCGCTGCTGGGCATGGCGCTGGCGGATGCCCGTGACGACCGTGTGATCGCGGTCGACGCGAACCCCGACCGCGGCACACTGGCCGATCGCATCGTGGGCGACACCTCGCACTCGGTGCGGGATCTCGTACGTGCGAAGGATGAGGTGCAGGGCTTCCACGACGTCTCGGCGCTGGTGGCCAGGGACCACACACGTCTGGACGTGCTCGCCTCAGACAGCGATCCTCGCGTCGCCGAGGCGTTCAGCGATGCCGACTACCGTGACGTGGCAGGTGTCGCGGCGCACTACTACTCGCTGGTGCTCACAGACACGGGCACGGGCATCGTGCACGACGTCATGGGTGCCACGCTCGACCTCGCCGACCAGATCGTGATCGTCTCCGGACTCAGCGTCGATGAGGCGCGACTCGCCTCCGAGACGCTCACCTGGCTGGAGACCAA
>JAITUD010000455.1 GCA_031286555.1 Microbacterium sp.
CCATCATCGCCGTCCTTCCGTCACGCTCGACCATACGCCCGGTTCGGCATCGCACCCAGGGCCGCACCGAGGTCGTGACGGAGTGGCACACTGAGGAGGGGACGAGGAGGCACGATGACTGTGAACGTGCAGGTGCGGCGGATCTATGACGATCCGAGCCCCTCAGACGGCAGGCGAGTGCTGGTCGATCGGCTCTGGCCGCGCGGCATCAGCAAAGAGCGCGCCGAACTCGACGACTGGTGCCGTGACGTCGCGCCCTCGACCGAGCTGCGCAAGTGGTATGCGCACGACCCCGAGAAGTTCCCCGATTTCGCGCAGCGGTATCGCGCCGAACTCGAGGATCCGGTGCATGCGGAGGCCCTGGCGTCGCTGCGAGCGCTCGCCGCGGCGGGACCCCTCACCCTGCTGACCGCCGCGAAGCGCGACGACATCAGCGAGGCCACTGTGCTGCGGCAGCTGCTCACCGGAGCAGATGCATGAGCGGCGCATCCCAGCAGATCGACGCTCCGCTGACCCGTTCGACGATCTTCCTCGTGGTCACCGTCACCGACCAGGACGGCGCGATCGACACCGTCCGCGACGTCGTCTCGGGCATCGACGATCTGCTGAAGACTGTCGGGTTCCGCGATCCGCACGCCAGGCTGTCCTGCACGGTCGGCATCGGCAGCCGGATCTGGGCGGCGCTGACCGGCCGGCCGCACCCTGCCGAGCTGCATCCGTTCCGCGAGATCGCGGGGCAGAAGCACACCGCGATCGCCACTCCCGGCGACCTGCTCTTCCACATCCGTGCCGATCGCACCGACCTCTGCATCGAGTTCGAGCGGCTGCTGCTGGACGCGCTCGGTCCGGCTGGCAGCCTGGCCGACGAGACGCAGGGCTTCCGGTACTTCGACGCCCGTGATCTGCTGGGCTTCGTCGATGGCACCGCCAATCCGGTCGGCCCGGACCTGCCGGAGGCGACGCTGATCGGCGACGAGGATCCGGCGTACCGCGGCGGCAGCTACGTCGTCGTGCAGAAGTACACCCATCCGCTCCCGCTCTGGCAGGCGTTGAGCACCGAGCAGCAGGAGACGATCCTGGGCCGGCGCAAGGCCGACAACGTCGAGCTGCCGGATGCCGCGGCCGACGCCCAGAAGGCGCACAAGACCCTCGCGACGATCGAGGACGATGACGGCGAGCACGACATCCTGCGGGACAACATGCCGTTCGCGCGCCCCGCGCACGGCGAGTACGGCACCTACTTCATCGGGTACACCCGCCGCCTGTGGGTGCTGGAGCGGATGCTGGAGCGCATGTTCATCGGCGATCCGCCGGGCCTGCACGACAGGCTGCTCGACTTCTCGACGCCGCTCACCGGAACGACGTTCTTCGCGCCGTCGGCGGAGCTGCTCGCCGCACTCGGCGACGATCCGGCGCAGGGGTAGCCTCGGACGATGGGACGGATCACCACGAGACGCTCGGTGCTGAGGGTCGCGCTGGACGCGGGCACCCGGCGCCGCGCCGACACCCTCGCCGTCGAGGAGCCGCTCGAGATCCGCGTCGCCGGCGCACCACTCGCCGTCACCATGCGCACCCCGGGGCACGATGTGGAGCTGGCCGCGGGGTTCCTCGTGTCGGAGGGCATCATCGCCGAGGGCGCGGAGTTCCGCTCGGCCATCCACTGCGGCGGACCGGGCACCGGCGGCGCGGAGAACACCTACAACGTGCTCGACGTCGCGCTCGCCCCCGGCGTCATCCCGCCTTCACCCGAGCAGGCCCGTGCGTTCTACACGACGAGCTCCTGCGGTGTGTGCGGCAAGGCCAGCATCGATCAGGTCGCGACGATCTCGCGCTACGACGTCGCCTCCGACAGCGTGGCCGTCGACGCCGAGGCGCTCGCCGCGTTCCCCGATCTGCTGCGTGCACAGCAGGAAGCGTTCGACAAGACCGGCGGACTTCACGCGGCTGCGCTGTTCGACGCGGCGACCGGAGAGCTGCTGGTGCTGCGCGAGGACGTCGGACGGCACAACGCCGTAGACAAGGTGGTCGGCTGGGCGGTGCTCGACGACCGGCTGCCGTTGAGCGGCACGGTGCTGCAGGTCTCCGGCCGGGCGAGCTTCGAGCTCGTGCAGAAGGCCGTGATGGCCGGCATCCCGATTCTCGCCGCCGTGTCAGCGCCGTCCTCGCTCGCCGCCGAGCTCGCCGAGGAGCGCGGGCTGACGCTGGTCGGGTTCCTGCGCGAACGGACGATGAACGTGTACTCGCATCCGGCACGGGTCCGCGTGGCGGAGCCCGCGCGCGGCGATACCCTGCAGGCATGACCTCGCCGATCCGCGACGCCGTCGCCCATCTCGCGCCGGGCTACTTCGCCCTCGTTATGGGCACGGGCATCATCTCGATCGGGCTGCACGATGCCGGCTGGGAGCCGGTGTCCGACATCCTGATGTGGATCGCCGTGCTCGCCTATGCGGTGCTATGGGTGCTCTACATCTGGCGGGCATCCGCATTCCGACAGGAACTGGTGGCCGATCTGCGCGACCCGTCGAAGGCGTTCGGGTTCTTCACGATCATCGCCGGCACCGACGTGCTGGCCGTGCGGCTGAGCATGGCCGGTCTCACCGGCGTATCGCTGTGGATGCTGCTCTTCGCCGTGGTGCTCTGGTTCGTGTTCGGCTACGCGCTGCCCTGGCAGGTGCTGCTCACCCGCGACGGCAAGCCGGTGCTCGCGCGCACCAACGGCAGCTGGTTCATCTGGGCGGTGGCGAGCCAGTCGGTCGCCGTGGCGATCGCGCAACTGCAGCCGGTGTTCGACGCCGGGCCCTGGGCCGGGATGCTGGCGGTGCTGGCCTGGTCGGTAGGAGTCAGCCTGTACGTCGCTGTCGCGATCCTGGTGCTGCTGCGCATCGTGCACTTCGGGATCACGCCGCAGGAGTTCGACCCGACGTTCTGGGTCACAATGGGTGCGCTGGCGATCGCGGTGGTCGCGGGCTCCGGCGTCGTCGGCATGGAGAACTCGCCGATGGTGGACGCGGTCCGCCCTCTGGTCACCGCCACGGTCGCGGTCTTCTGGACCTTCTGCGCGTGGCTCATCCCCGCACTGGTCGGTGCCGGAGTCTGGCGGCACTTCGTGCACAGGGTGCCGCTGCGGTACGAGCCGACCCTGTGGTCGATGGTGTTCCCGGTGGGCATGTTCTCGGTGGCCTCCATCCTGGTCGGGCGGGTCGACGACCTGCCCGCCGTCGAGCAGATCGGCCTGATCGGGGTCGCCGTCGCCGTGATCGTGTGGGCGATCGTGTTCACCGGGATGCTGCATCACCTGGTGCTCGTGCTGTGGGGCGGCCGGCGCGGAGGGCCGGCTCACACCACCAGCACGACGACCGCCAGCACGACGTAGACCGCCGCTGTCGCGAGGGCGATCCGCCGCTGCGCGGTCCGCGAGCCTCGCAGCCGCACGGTGAGGCGCGCGGCGAGCACCGCGTAGGTGCTGTCGCAGGCCGCGGCGATCAGCACGAACAGCGCCCCCAGCACGGCCAGCTGCGGAGCCGACGGGCCACGGTCGGGCCGCACGAACTGCGGCAGGAACGCCAGGAAGAACAGGGCGGTCTTCGGGTTGAGCAGGTCCACGAGGAGACCGTCCAGGAACAGGCGTCCGCGCTGCGGCACGATCGGACCGGGATCCTCCTGCTCGGCGGCGCGCTCGCGCACGGTGCGCACCGCCATCCACACGAGGTAGGCGGCGCCCGCCCAGCCGACGACCTCCAGGCCAAGCGGCACCAGCGCGAGCAGTGCCGCGACGCCGGCGGCGGCCAGCGCGGCATGCACGGCGGCGCCGGCCTCGAGGCCGAGCATGGAGAACAGCCCGGCGGCTCTGCCGTGCTGGGTGCTGCGCGCGACGACGTACGCGACCGACGGACCGGGGATCGCGACGACCAGCAGCGTGGCACCCGCGAACGCCATGAGCATCTCCAGACTCGGCATGCGTCCGTTCCCCCAACCCCCGGTGGCCCTTCCCCCGTCGCCGCCCTATGATGAGGGACTTCACTTGCTCGGCGCTTTCCGATGCTCGGCGACGGCGCCGCTGGCGGGGCATTCGGGGGGATGCGGCCGATGAGGACGACACGATGAGGTTCGAGACCCTTGGCCCGCTGCGCGTACTCAGAGGCGACGTCGACGTCACACCGCCCGGGCGGGTTCAGCGGCTCGTGCTGGCGACGCTGCTGCTGCAGGCGAATCACCCCGTGCCCGTCGAGGCGCTGACCGACGGGGTGTGGCCCGATGAACCTGCGAGCACCGCGCAGCCGCGGCTGCAGTTGGCGGTGCACCGTCTCCGGAGCCGCCTGGACGACCCCGCGCGTCTGAGCCTCGATCCCGGCGGGTACCGGTTGCGGGTGGGGGAGGACGAGTCCGATGTCGCCGCCTTCGACCGTCTCGCCACGGGTCTCCTCGTCGAACAGCTGACACCCGATCAGGTCGTGGACATCACGTCGGAGGCACTGGCCCTGTGGCGCGGCGACCCCCTCGAGGATGTCGTCGAGCTGGCCGATTCCGCCGAGGCGCTGCGCTGGGCGGATCGGCGGCGCTGGGTGGTCGAGGCGTGGTGTCAGGCGCAGCTGCTGCGCGGTCGCAGTGCAGAGGTGATCGACCGCGCGGGCACGGCCCTGGTCGCAGAGCCCCTGCACGAGCCCTACGCCGCCGTGCTGATGAGAGCGCTGCACGCCGCGGGCCGTCCGGCTGACGCGCTCGCCGTGTACGAGCGGATCCGGGTCGGACTGCGCGACGAACTGGGTCTCGACCCGGGGCCGGCGCTCCGCGAGGCCCAGTCCGAAGCGCTCGGGGAGGAGACGTCCTGGAGCCCGATCACCGTGCCCGCCGAGCTGCCCCCCGATGTGCCGTTGACCGGGCGCGACGACCTCCTCGAGCTGATCGGGGCTCCGGAGCAGGCGCGCCTGCGAGTCGTCACGGGTATGGCGGGGGCCGGCAAGACCGCGGCGGCGGTCGCCTGGGGCCATCGCCACCTCGGCTCCTTCCCTGACGGGCAGATCTTCATCGACCTGCGCGGGTACAGCGACGACGCGCCGACGGCACCGGGGGACGCGCTGGCATCCGTCCTGGCATCCCTCGGCCTGGCTCCGGATCGCATCCCGACCGGCCTCGACGCGCGCGCGGCACTGTGGCGAAGCCTGACGGCAGCACGCCGGATGCTGGTGGTGCTCGACAACGCCAGGGAGACCGAACAGGTGCGGCCGCTGCTGACCGGGGGCGCGGACAGCACCGTCATCGTGACCAGCCGGAGCGCGCTGCCTGGTCTGTCCGCGCGCGAAGGGGCGGACGCCGTCCTGGCGTCGCCGCTGGCGCCCGAGGCCTCGGCATCGCTGCTGCGCGGGCTGATCGGTCAGCGCGCTGACGACGATCCCGGCGCCGTCCGGGAGCTCGCGCGGGTGTGCGGCGACCTGCCGCTGGCCCTGCGGATCGCCGCACAGGAGCTGATCGCACGACCGGATCTGACACCGGCCGACCTTCTCGCCGAGGTGCGCGATGAGCGCGACAGGCTCGACCTGTTCGACGCCGACGACGGCGCTGCCACCGACATCCGCGCGGTGCTCTCGTGGTCGTATCGGGCGCTCGGGGCGGAGAGCGCGCAGGTGTTCCGGGCCCTGGGGCTGCTGCCGGGAGCCGACGTGGACCTGCTGGCTCTCTCGGCGCTCTGCGACCTGCCCCAGCGAGAGGTCCGGCGGCGGGTCGAGGCTCTCGTCCGGATCCATCTGGCGCAGCGCTCCGCGACCGGCCGGTACCGGCAGCACGATCTGCTTCGCGCCTATGCGGCGGAGCGCGCCGCCGAGGACGGAGCGGAGGCCGCGTCCGCCGCGCGCACGCGTCTCCTGGCCTTCTACACGCGAGGCGCCCAGGAGGCGATCCGCGTGTCATTCCCCGACGGGGAGTACCTGGCTCAGGATCCCATCGAGACCGAGGTCCCGATCCCGGGGTTCATGGGCATCCCCGACGCACAGGACTGGCTGCGCCGGGAATGGTCGAATGCTCTGGCTGCGCTGGAGCATGCCGAGGACGGTGACGCGGAACTGATCCTCGCGCTGGCGCGGGCCTGGCACGTGCACCTGCGCGACAACGGACTGTACCGCGACGGTCTGCGCCTGCATGAGCAGGAGGTGAGGGCCGGTCGTCGCACGGGGAACGCGATCGCCGAGTACGGCGGACACGTGCGGCTGGGCGCGAACCGCCGCAATCTGGGCGATCTGGACGGAGCCGAGCGCGAGTACCGTGCCGCCATCCGGATCGCGGAGTCCCTCGGCGATCCCGCGCGGCGGGCGCGATCGACGGGGAACTACGCCATGATCAGAGCGCTGCGCGGCCGTCAGCGCGAGGCGGAGGAGCTCCTGACGCAGGTGATGCCCGTCCTCCGCGAGCACGACGGCGACTACTCGATCGCGGTCGGACTGAGCTGCCTCGCCGACTGCCGACTCCGCGCCGGCGATCCGGAGAGGGCGGAGGAGCTGCTTCAGGAGTGCCTGCGGCTGTGTGACGAGGGCGACCTTCCGATGCATCGCCCGAGCGTGCTCCTCGGGCTGTCCGACGCGGCCTTCGGGCGCGGGCGTCTCGCCGACTCCGAGCGCCTCGCACGCGAGGCCGAGCGTCTGGCCGAGGAAGTGCAGGAGCCGAAGGTGCGGATCTTCGCGCTCGCCGCAGTCGGGCGGGCACAGCTCCGACTCGGCCAGGAGAGCGAGGGCCATGCCGCCCTACGGGCGGCGATCGGTTCGGCCCGCGACAGCGGCAGCGTGGAGGTCGCGATGGAGGTGCTCCAGAAGTACGTGCAGGCCACCGCGGACCGTCAGGTCGCGACCGCGATGCATCGCGAGGCGGTCGCGTACGCGACCGAGCACGGCTTCGCCGGTGACGAGGCGGGGGCGCGCGCCGCGCTCGGCCGCATCCTCGTCGGCCGTGGCGACACGGCGCGGGCGAAGGCGGAGTTCGCCCGAGCGGCGGAGATCTACGCGGAGGTCGACGACCCGCGTGCCGCCGAGGTGAGCGCCCTTGCCGAGGGGATCGGCGGTGCTGCGACGTGATCGGGGTGGCCTGCCGGAAAGAGCGCGGAAAGCGGCTCCGCCTAGCGTGACTCCGGTCGGCGGCACCGCCGGCATCGCAACGGAGACGGAGGCGGCGAATGCCCACCACCACGATCGGCGAGTACCTGTTCGACAGTGCTTCGGACCTCGGATCGGCGCACTTGGACGCTCTCACCGCGCTGCTGGACAGGTACACCGACGGAGTCCTGGACGGGCTGCCGCTGCCCGCGCATCCGCGGTGTCTGGAGATCGGCGCGGGCAACGGCTCGATCGCCCGCGCGATCGCCGATCGTACCGCCGGTGACGTCCTCGCCATCGACCTCGACACCACCAGCGTGACCCCCGGGCCCGGGGTCGAGGTGCGCCGGCACGACATCCGCGACGGCGTGCCGGGAGGCGACTACGACCTCATCCACGCGCGCTGCCTGCTGGTGCACCTGCCCGAACGGGAGGAGATCCTGACCGGGCTGGTCGCCGCACTCGCGCCAGGAGGGTGGCTCGTGCTCGGCGACATCGGTTCGCCGCCGACAGCGGTCACTGTGCCCGAGGCCGGTGACCGTGAGGTCTGGGACCGCTACGCCCACATCGCGTACGACATCGTCGGCCCCCGCGCCGGACATTCTTACTCCTGGGCGGGCGAGACGCACGACAGGATGCTGGACGAAGGACTGCAGGACGTGCACGCCGAGGCGTTTCGGCCGTTCAGTCGCGGTGACGACGTCGGAGCCCGCTGCCACGTGAACCTGAGCATGCAGGCGGAGGGGCCGCTTCTCAGCGCCGGGCTCGCACCCGGCGACATGCGGCGCTACCGCGAGATGCTGCTCGATCCTCGTCTGCGCGCCTGGTTCTTCGAGATCGTGTACACCTGGGGCCGGCGGGCGCCGGCCGAGGTCTGAGGCCCCGGATGCCCATGCTCAGACCACGAGCACGACCGCCGCCAGCACGACGTAGACCGTGGCGCTCAGCAGGGCGATGCGGCTCCGGGCGAGGCGTGAGCCTCTCAGACGCGTCGTCAGATGCCCGGCGAGCACGGCGTAGGTGCTGTAGCAGGAGACGGCGATCAGCATGTAGAGCGTGCCGAGGACACCGAGCTGCAGGGCCGACGGCCCGCGGTCGGGCCGCACGAACTGCGGCAGGAAGGCGAGGAAGAACAGCGCCGTCTTGGGGTTGAGCACGTCGACGAGGAGCCCGTCGAGGAAGAGCCGGCCGCGTTGCGGAAGTGGCGCGGGACCGTCCACAGGCTGCTCGGTCCGGCGCGTGCGCACCGTGTGGACGGCGAGCCAGAGGAGGTAACCCGCACCCGCCCAGCCGACGGCCTCCATGCCCATCGGCACCAGCGCGAGCAGCGCGGCGATTCCGGCCGCAGCGAGTGCGGTGTGCACGATCACCCCCGCCCCGAGTCCCATCATCGAGAACAGCCCGGCAGCGGTGCCGTGCTGCGAACTGCGAGCGATCACGTAGGCCACTGAAGGGCCTGGCACCGCGGCTATCATCAGTGCTGTGCCGGCGAACGCCAGCAGCATCTCCATACTCGGCATGCGAATCCCCCCGGATACCGGTGGTGTTTCCCCCGGTGCCGACCTATGATGATTGCTTCCGATTTCATGGTGTTTTCGTCGCCGCTGAAGCACGGACGCCGTGGGATCTGCTTTCGGGGGGAAGCAGTCGATGAGGGCGACGCGGTGAGGTTCGAGACCCTCGGTCCGTTGCGCGTCGAGCGCGCCGGAGCCGATGTGACACCGCCGGGGCGGGTGCAGCGACTCGTACTGGCGATGCTGCTGCTGCATGCCAACCGGTCGGTCCCCGTCGACTCGTTCTTCGATGCCGTGTGGCCGGACGATCCCATCGCGAGGGCCCAGTCGCGTCTGCCGCTCACCGTGCATCGCATCCGTGCGCGCCTGGACGACCCTGCGCGTCTGAGCTTCGAACCGGGCGGCTACGTGCTGCACGTGGCAGAGGACGAGTCGGATGTCGCGGGCTTCGACCGCCTCACCGCGTGCCTCCGTGACGATCGGCTGCCCCCGGACGAGATCGTGCGGATCACGACCAAGGCCCTCGGTCTGTGGCGCGGGGAGCCCCTTGAGGATGTGGTGGAGCTCGGCGACGCCGCCGAGGTGCTGCGCTGGATCGATCGTCGGCGCTGGGTGATCCAGACCTGGTGCGAGGCTCAACTGCAGCGGGGATGCCAGGCCGAGGTGATCGACCGGGCGACGGCCGACCTCGCACGGGAGCCGCTGCACGAGCCGTTCGCGGCGCTGCTGATGCGCGCGCTGCACGAGGCGGGCCGTCCTGCAGACGCGCTGGTCGTGTACGAGCGGACTCGTGTCGCACTGCGCGACGAACTGGGACTCGACCCGGGGCC
>JAITUD010000015.1 GCA_031286555.1 Microbacterium sp.
CGCAGCAGGTCGAGCGCGTGCTGCAGGTCGGCGGGGTAGGTCGACTCGAACGATACCCACTCCCCCGTCCCCGGATGCGTGAACGCGAGCTCGTGCGCGTGCAGCCACTGCCGCGACAGGCCGAGTCGCTCCGACAACGTGGGGTCGGCGCCGTACAGCGGGTCGCCGACGCAGGGGTGCCGATGCGCAGCCATGTGCACCCGGATCTGGTGCGTGCGTCCCGTCTCGAGGTGGATCTCGAGAAGGGCCGCTCCGCGGAACGCCTCGATCGTCTCGTAGTGCGTCACGGAGTCCTTGCCATCGGGCGTCACGGCGAACTTCCACGGATGCGAGTGGTGACGGCCGATCGGGGCGTCGATCGTGCCCGCGAGCGGGTCGGGATGGCCCTGTACGACGGCGTGGTAGATCTTGTCGACGGTGCGGTCCTTGAACGCCTGCTTGAGCAGGCTGTACGCGCGGTCGGACTTCGCCACGACCATGAGTCCGCTCGTACCGGCGTCCAGTCGGTGCACGATCCCCTGGCGCTCGACCGGGCCCAGCTGTGCCACCTGCACGCCTGCCGCGGCCAGCGCCCCCAGAACCGTCGGCCCGGTCCACCCGAGCGAGGGATGGGCGGCGACGCCGAGGGGCTTGTCCACGACCACGATGTCGGCGTCCTCGTGGACGATCCGCAGATCGTCTACGAGGACCGGCTCGACGCGCGGGGCCTGCTTGGGCTCCCACGACACCTCGAGCCAGGATCCCGCATGCAGGCGGTCGGACTTGCCGAGGACGGCGCCGTCGACACTCACGCCCCCGCCGTCCGCCACCTCGGCGGCGAAGGTACGCGAGAACCCGAGGAGCTTCGCAAGCCCCGCGTCGACGCGCGAGCCTTCGAGCCCGTCGGGCACCGGGAGCGAGCGGGATTCCACGATCAGTCCTCGCGCCGGGACGCGTCAGGCTCGTCGGTGCCGGACTGCGCGGCGTCGACGCCTCCGGCGGCATCCGACTCTCCCGCCGGAACGGCGGACCGACGACGCTCGCGGGTGCCGTCGAGACGCACCCCGAACAGCACCAGCAGCGCGACGCACACCATCATCGTCGTGATGAACATGTCGGCCACGTTGTAGAACGCGGGCATCATCCAGGGCGTGTAGATGAAGTCGACGACGTGCCCGACGCCGAACCCCGGCTCACGGAAGAGCCGGTCGGCGAGGTTGCCGAGAACGCCGCCGAGAAGCAGCCCGAGGACGACGGCCCAGAGCCGCGAGCGCACGCGGGTCACCGCGAGCCAGATGATCGCGATCGCCACGACGCTCAGAGCGATCGTGAACACCCAGGTCGCGTTCGGGAGCAGCGAGAACGCCGCCCCGGAGTTCTTGATCAGATAGAAGCTCAGGAAGTTCCCGAAGACGTGAACCAGCTGCTCGTAGGAGAGGTTGGTCAGAACAAGGTGCTTCGCGAACTGATCGGCGGCCAGCACCAGCACCGCGAGAATCGCGATGGTGATGCCGGCCGCCGCAGCACGAAGCGGGACGCGGCCCGCCAAGGACCGACCTACAGGCCGACGGCCGAAACCGGCGTCTGGGTGGTGTTGCCCGTGGTCGAGTCGAGGTCGCGCAGGTGGCCCTCGATGAAGCCACGCAGCTGCGCGCGGTAGTCGCGCTCGAACTGGCGGAGCTCGGTGATGCGACCCTCGAGGACCGTGCGGTCCTTCTCGAGGCGAGCCATCTCCTCGCGGCCGCGGGCCTCGGCCTCCGAGACGATCGACGCGGCCTGCGTGCGAGCGTCGGCAACGAGCTTGTCGCGCTGGGCCTGACCCTCGGCGACGTGCTCGTCGTGCAGGCGCTGCGCCAGCTCGATGATTCCCGCGGTCGCGGTGGCCGAACCGGCGACCTCGTGCGTGATGGGAGCCGCGGTAGGAGTCGATGCAGCGGGGGCCGCTGCGCGCTCACCGGATTCGTATGCCGCCAGCTTGGCCTTCAGCTCGACGTTCTCCTCGAGGGCCTTGCGCCACTCGATGACGATCTCGTCGAGGAAGTCATCGACCTCGTCCGGGTCGAATCCGTCCTTGAACCGAACGTGCTGGAACTCCTTGTGGACGACGTCATCCGGGGACAGTGCCATGGGTGGCTCCTCTTTCGATGAGTGCGATTCGCCAGATGTCGATCACTGGCGATGAATATCGTTGGCGCGTACCCGGGGCGCGCGCCTGGGTGCCAGCATAGTCCCCCCGCCTGTGACCCGTGACGGCGGTCACTCAGGGGAAGACGGCACGCACGATCGACATCAGGATGAGCACGCACAGCAGGGTGAACGTCCATCCGAAGTCGAGCGCGAGCGTGCCGATGCGCAGCGGGGGGATCAGCCGACGGAACATGCGGATCGGCGGATCCGTGATGGTGTAGATGAACTCCGCGAACACCAGACCGGCGCCCTTCGGGCGCCATTCACGGTTGAACAGCGGGATGTAGTCGAGTATCAGCCGGGCGAAGAGCACCAGCATGTACAGCAGCAGAAGCAGGTTGAGGATGCCGCCGATGAGCGCCAAGATCTCCAAGGCCGGCCGCGGTCAGGACTGATCGAACCCGGCGGTGTCCGCCTGGGCGATGCCACCGTGTCCGGAGACGGCGATGTTCTCGGGCGACAGCAGGAACACCTTGCTGGTGACCCGCTCGATGCGTCCGTACAGTCCCAGCGACAGTCCGCTCGCGAAGTCGATCAGACGACGCGCGTCGGCGTCGCTCATCTGCGAGAGGTTGATGATCACCGGAATGCCGTCGCGGAAGTTCTCGGCGATCAGCTGCGCATCGCGGTACTGCTTCGGATGCACGGTCAGGATCTCGTTCACGGCGCCTCCAGCCGGCTGACGGACGGCCGTGGGCCGACGCAGAGGGGTGACCGGGGCAGGTGCCTGCTCTTCACGCTCGCGCTCGCGCTCACGCGGCGGCCGCGCTGCGGGAGCCGCGTGCTGCTGCGGCGCCTCGTCCTCGTAGACCTCTTCCTCATCGGCGAGGCCGAGATACACCATGGTCTTCTTCAGCGGGTTTCCCATCGTGTCCTCCGGTTGATCGTCTGGGCCTGGTTCGAGGTTAACCCCGGTCGGGGTGCAGATCGGTGATTCGCCCGCCGATCATCCGGGCGTGTCGCGCGGTCGCATCACCGTGGGTGATCACGACCGCGCGACGGGTCGTCACTTCAGGAATTCGGGGATGTCGAGGTCGCTGTCGTCGTCGACGGCGGGCTCGAAGCTCATCGCCGGGACGACGACCTTCTTCTCCTCCACCGGTGCGACGACCTCGGGCTTCTCGACGCGGACCTCGGGCATCGTGGCCGCGGGGCGCTCGATGACCATCGGCTCGAGGCGCTGAGTGGGCTCGCCGCCGTCGAAGCCGGCAGCGATCACGGTCACGCGCACCTCGTCGCCGAGGGTGTCGTCGATGACCGTGCCGAAGATGATGTTCGCCTCGGGGTGCGCAGCCTCCTTGACGAGGTCGGCTGCATCGTGGATCTCGAAGATTCCGAGGTTCGATCCACCCTGGATCGACAGCAGCACGCCGTGCGCGCCCTCGATGGACGCCTCCAGCAGAGGCGACTCGACGGCCAGTTCGGCGGCCTTGATGGCCCTGTCCGCACCGCGTGCCGAGCCGATGCCCATCAGCGCGGAGCCCGCGCCCTGCATCACCGACTTGACGTCGGCGAAGTCGAGGTTGATCAGACCGGGCGTCGTGATCAGGTCGGTGATGCCCTGCACACCTGCGAGGAGGACCTGATCGGCGGTGGCGAAGGCCTCGATCATCGAGATGCCGCGGTCGCTGATCTCGAGAAGGCGATCGTTCGGCACCACGATGAGGGTGTCGACCTCCTCCTTCAGCTTCGCGACGCCGGCCTCCGCCTGGCTCTGACGGCGACGACCCTCGAACGAGAACGGCTTGGTCACGACACCGATGGTCAGAGCACCGATCGACTTCGCGATCCGAGCGACGACCGGGGCGCCGCCGGGTCCGGTGCCACCGCCCTCACCTGCGGTGACGAACACCATGTCGGCACCGGTGAGCGCCTGCTCGATCTCCTCCGCGTGGTCCTCGGCGGCACGACGGCCCACCTCGGGGTCGGCGCCGGCGCCGAGACCGCGGGTGAGCTCGCGACCGACGTCGAGCTTGACGTCGGCATCGCTCATCAGCAGTGCCTGCGCGTCGGTGTTGACGGCGATGAACTCGACACCGCGCAGGCCGAGCTCGATCATGCGGTTGACGGCGTTGACACCGCCACCGCCGACGCCGACGACCTTGATCACGGCGAGGTAGTTCTGGTTCTGGCTCATGGCCGGCCTCCGTTATGTAGAGCCTGAAGAATGTGAACCTTAAACCTCAACTAGAGGTATAAAGTATTTCCCGGTATTGCGTTCTCAGAAATGAACGTAAGCGGCGACCGCCGATGCGCATGCAAGCGACACGGCGTTTCGCCGCTATCGACCGTGCAGATCGCGCCTCGCGGCATTCTCAGGCCTCAGCCGACCACCGGGACGCTCGGAGAGGACACGTCGAATGCGCGTGAATTCGGATTCTTCGCCATCAGCTTCGACAGAATCACCGATTTCGCGGCGGAATCCTCTGCACTCCCCCACAGGATCGTCTTGCCGCCCTTGAGAATGAGCGTCACGCTGTCCGGCGTCGCCGCACGCACGTCAGTGAGCACCGCACGGACCTCAGCGGGAAGAGAGCGCACCACGAGCCCCGCGCTCTCGAAGGCCGGGGTGCCCGCGCCCCCGGTGATCGCGAGCAGGGGCTGCCCCTCGGGGCGGGCGGGCGGCCGCGCAAGGGGGGCGCCCGCCCCGGCGGCCCCCGGGAATACCGCCCCCCCCCGGGGGGCCCCCCGCGGGCGGGGGGCCCC
>JAITUD010000031.1 GCA_031286555.1 Microbacterium sp.
GTCTCGGCAGACATTTCGCCGTTCATCTGGTTCCCCGGGGTGATCCCCACCGCGCTGGCCGAGGTGCTCGGCCACGACCGCGTGGACCACCTGCAGCCGAACCGCACGCTGCTCGACGCCGGAGCCCTGGTCGCCGGTGGTTCGGACTGGCCCGTGAGCGAATCGCCGAACCCGTTCGAGGGCATGCAAGGACTCGTGACCCGTGCCGATCCGCTCGGGCGAACGCCGGGCGTACTCGCCGCCGAGCAGGCGATCAGCGCGACCGAGGCGCTGGAGGCGTTCACGATCAGCGCGGCGCGCGCGATGGGCCTCGGCGATGTCACCGGATCGCTGGAGCCGGGCAAGTCGGCCGACTTCGTGATTGTCGACCGCGACTTCGTGGCGGGTTCCGCCGACGAGATCATCGGCACCCTCGTGCTGGAGACCTGGTTCGCCGGCCGCCGGGTGTTCGCGGCGGCCTGACCGCCGTCCGACGTCCACCCGCGGACGTTCGTCCACACACCGGACGCTCACGCATTGATGCTGCCAGAGCATCAATGCGTGAGCGCGAACGGGGCGCGTCCGGCCCAGGCCCTGCCGCTCAGACTGCGGAGAGATCCTCCAGCAGCATCCGCGCCCCCTTCTCCCCGATCAGGACGGAGGGGGCGTTGGTGTTGCCAGTCGTGATCCGAGGCATGATCGACGCGTCGACCACCCGCAGTCCCCCGATGCCGTGCACGCGCAGCCGGGGGTCGACGACGGCCTCGTCGTCGACGCCCATCCGGCAGGTGCCGACCTGGTGGTGGTAGGTCACCACGTGCTGTCGCACGTAGTCCTCGAGCTCGTCGTCGTCGACGTCCGGCCCGGGGTACACCTCGGTCGCACCCCACTCCTCCGCCAGCGCGGGCTGCCGCCCGATCGAGCGGCACTGCCGCACCGAGGCGACGAGCGAGCGCACGTCCTCAGCATCGGCGAGCACCTGCGGGTCGATGAGCAGCGGATCGTCGAGTCCCGCACCCGACAGTCGGACCGTGCCACGACTGCGCGGCGTGACGATGCCTGCCATGAGCGAGAACCCGTCGTCGCCGGTCGGTTCGAGCGTCTCGCCGTACATCGGCACCGAGAAGTGGATCGGCTGGGTGTCGGGCACCTCGAGATCGGGACGCGAGCGCCAGAACAGGTGCGACTGCGTGACCGAGACGCCCGGCGTCGGCGGCCCGACAGGCTTCGCCGTGGTGTGGAAGATCACCGGGGCGAGGAAGTGGTCGTGCAGGTTCTGCCCGACTCCGGGGGCGTCGTGCACGAGCGGGATGCCGAGTTCGGCGAGCTCGTCCGCCGGCCCGATGCCCGATCGCAGCAGTACCGCGGGCGAACCCAGTGCACCTGCTGCCAGCACCACGACATCGGCGCGCAGCTCCTGGTCTGTGCCGTCCTGTCGGTACCGCACACCGACGGCACGGCCGTCCTCGACGATGACCGAGTGCACCTCGCTGCCGGTGCGGATGTCGAGCCGGTCTCGCGCCGGCTGCAGGTACTCCGTCCAGGTGTTGGCGCGGCGCCCGCCGGCATCCGACATGCGCATCGTGACCTGCTCCTGCGAGACGCCGTCGAGGTGGTCGCCGTTGTAGTCCGCGTTGTGCTCCACCCCCTCGTCGACTGCGGCGGCGATGATCGAGCGCTGGATCGGCGCGAGCGGATAGTCGTCGGTGACCGGCAGCGGTCCGCCGGCGCCGCGCAGCCTGGATGCCCCGCCGGAGAAGTCCTCGATGGCCCGGTAGACCGGCAGCACGTCGGCCCACGACCATCCGTCGTTGCCGAGGGATGCCCAGTGGTCGAAGTCGGCGGGCGCACAGCGCACCCAGATCATGGCGTTCAGGGCGTGCGAGCCGCCCAGCACCTTGCCGCGCGGCAGGTGCAGCCTCCGGCCGGCGGCGTTCTCCTGCGGCACGGTGCGCTGGTCCCAGTCGTTCGGGCCGTGCCACAGCTCGCCGGCACGGGACGGGTCGTGGATGGCGGGATCGGTGTCCTCGCCACCCGCCTCCAACATGATCACTCGGACTCCGGCGTCGACCAGGCGGCGGGCGACGACCGCCCCCGCCGAGCCCGCGCCGACGACGACCGCGGTCGTCATGATCTCAGCCCTTCCGGCCGGGGCCGCTGACGACCTGGGGAGCGGCGACCGACTTCAGACCCTCGACGCCGAACTCCATGCCGTAGCCCGATGCCTTGGTGCCGCCGAACGGCACCATCGGGTGCAGACCTCCGTGCGAGTTGATCCAGACCGTGCCGGCCTGCATCCGCAGCGCGTGACGACGTGCCTCGTCGGGGTCACTCGCCCAGACCGACGATCCGAGTCCGACCTCGGCGGCGTTCGCCCGGGCGAACGCGTCATCGACATCCGAGTACCGGATAACCGGCAGCACCGGCCCGAACTGCTCCTCGTCGACGAGGGCGACGCCGTCGGTCACGTCGGCGACGATCGTCGCCTTGTAGAACAGCTCCCCCAGCTCGGGGGCGGCCTCGCCGCCGGTGACGATCCGGCCGCCGTGCGCCTTCGCGTCCTCGACGAGGTTCTTCACGATGTCGAACTGGTCCTGGTTCTGCAGTGGGCCGAGAACGTTGTCCTCGTCCAGGCCGTTGCCCATCGGCACGTTCGCCGCGATCTCGGCGAGAGCGTCGACGACATCGTCGTAGACGGAGTCGTGCACGTAGAGGCGCTTGAGCGCCGCACAGGTCTGGCCGGTGTTGATGAACGCGCCCCAGAACAGGTCCTCGGCGATGGCCTTGGCGTCGGTGCCGGGGAGAACGATGCCTGCGTCGTTGCCGCCGAGCTCGAGAGTGAGGCGGGCGAGGTTGCCGGCCGAACTCTCGATGATCTTCCGGCCCACCTCGGTGGAGCCGGTGAACATCACCTTCGCGACATCCGGGTGCGCAGCCAGTCGTCCGCCGATCGAACCGGGGCCCGCGATGCCGATGAGCACATCGGCCGGGAGCACGTCGTTCATGATCGAGATCATCGCGAGAACGCTGAGCGGGGTGTTGCTGCTGGGCTTGAGCACGACGGTGTTGCCCATGCGCAGCGAGGGGCCGATCTGCCACATCGAGATCATCATCGGCCAGTTCCACGGGCTGATCGCGCCGACGACGCCGACCGCCTTGTAGACCAGCTCCGCATGCAGGTTCTCATCGTCGACGAGCACCTCGGGCTCGAGCACGGTGGTGGCGTTGGTGCGCAGCCACGCCGAGCAGGCGCCGACCTCGAAGCGCGCGTTCGGCCCGTTCAGAGGCTTGCCCTGCTCGCGGGAGAGCAACCGGGCCAGCACCTCGGCGTTCGCGTCGATCGCGTCGGCGGCCAGCAGCAGCAGCTCGGAGCGGCGTTCGTGGCCCAGCGCCTCCCACCCGGGCTGGGCGGCCTTGGCACGTGCGACGGCCTCGTCGAGCTCATCCGCGGACTGCACCGGCACGCGGCCGATGACCTCGCGCGTTGCGGCGTCGAGGATCTCACGGCCGGTGCCGGCGGGTGCCTCGATGCGGGCGAGCAGTGCCGCCTCGTCGAGGACCGGAGTGGAATCGGACATCGGTGTCTCCCATCATGTTTCGGGCGCGACGCCCTGTTCCATTCTGAATCGCGGTCCGCCGGACGAGGTTGACTGCGAGCGCAGGAGACTCGTCCCTCGGCGAACCATCGGGTCAGTCGGCCGCCGGGCGTACGGAAGCGGCGCCGTCCAGCAGCGCGCGCAGCCGTTCGTGCGGGATGGCCGGCACCTCGCGCGCGCCGGCGCCGATCATGGTCTCCGCAGCGAGCAGCGCATTCACGAT
>JAITUD010000051.1 GCA_031286555.1 Microbacterium sp.
GACCACGAGCGCGCCGGCGAGCGGCTCCGGGGCGACGCCGCCGCCGATCGCGACGATCGATTCGCCGAGCGCGAGGATCACGACCAGCCCGTACCGCTCGGCCCAGGGCGCCGAGGAGCGGACGCGCCACGAGCCGCCGCCGCGCGAGCTGGCGTAGGTGAGGGCGGCGTCGTAGAGCCAGGCGGCGAGCCAGATCCAGGTCTGCCAGGAACCGCCGACGAAGACGCCGACGAGAAGTGCGGCCACGGCGGGCACCATGGCGACGGCCTGGGTGACCAGGACCTGTCGCCGCAGCGCGGCATCCTCTCCTGCGGCGATCAGGTACAGGGTCGCGTGGATGATCCGCACGACCGTGTAGGCGATGACAAGCACGATCGGCCCGTACCAGCCTCCGGGCAGGTCCTCATATGCCTCGGGGATGGTGAGCGCGGCGACGAACACCGCGACCATCGCGACGCCCATGCCCACCCGCATGATGGGCTCATCGGCCGGCGCCTGATTGCCGAGCCAGCCGAACGCCGCCCAGGTCCACCACATCAGGGCGAGCACGATGAGCGCCTGCAGAGTGCCGAACGCGCTGTGGCTGTCGGCCATCAGATGGCTGACCTGGGTGAAGGCGAACACGTACACGAGGTCGAAGAACAGCTCGAAGTTCGTCACCCGGCCGGAGGCGCGGGCCCTGCGGAGCCGCCCGACGAGCCCGCCGGGGGTGTGCGGGTCGTCCCTCATAGGTCTAGTGCCCGCCCCTCGGCGTGAAGCACCCGCCGTCGAGGACGTACCCGCCCGCCTCGACGGTGAGCGGATCGTCGGACACGATGCCGAAGATGCAGCCGCCCTCGGGGCCGTTCGCGCTGAACTCGGTGCCGCGCCCGTCACCGATCATCTGGATGCCGTCGAGTCCGGCATCCTTCAGCGCGGCCTGCACCGCA
This sequence comes from Microbacterium sp., assembly GCA_031286555.1. GTDB lineage: Bacteria > Actinomycetota > Actinomycetes > Actinomycetales > Microbacteriaceae > Microbacterium. Next base: position 930 of record JAITUD010000051.1, read on the forward strand.
GCGGGCGACACCGTGCCCGCGGTGCGCAGCTTCTCGAGCGCGGGGCGCAGCGTGACGATCGCCTCCTCGGCGGCCGCCCGGCTCTCGGCCGACATCTCCGCCCGATCGCGGAAGCGCTCGTTCCGCGCCATGGCCTTGTCAGGGTCGTAGGGTGCGCACCCGGGCGGAAGGTCCACGCCCTCCTGCTGCGGGCAGGCGGCGGTCGCGGTCGGGGTGGGTTCCGAGGACGACGGTGCGGTTGCGGCGCATCCGCTCAGCAGCAGCGCGACGGCGCACGCGAACAGGGCGCCCGAACCTGCCCTCGCGATCATCCGTTCATCGAACCACAGCGGAGAGGATGCCGGAACCCTCAGATCTCCGCGCGGAGCGCAGCGATCCGCCGCCCGATCTCACGCAGCGGGGAGCGCGCGAAGTCCGCTGCATCCGCCATCAGCGCTGCACGTCGTAGACGAGCTTGACCACGCCGTTCTCGTAGACGTCAGACTCGCGCAGCTTCAGGTTGCGGCGGCCGAGCTCCTCGGTGCGGAAGACGCTCTTGCCGCCGCCGAGCAGGAACGGGAACATCAGCAGGTTGTAGCGGTCGATGAGGTCGGCTTCGCCCAGGCGGGTGGCGAGTTCGGCGCTGCCGTGGATGAAGATGCCGCCGTCGGTGGTCTCCTTCAGGCGCGCGACGTCCTCGGTGCTGCGCAGGATGTGCTGCGGACCCCACCCCTCGACGAGGTCGTCCTCGGTGATCGTGGTCGACACCACGTATTTCGGCAGGTCGCGGTAGTCGGCGTGATCCTCGGATCCCGGCCAGACCGCCGAGAACGCGTCATAGCTGCGACGCCCGAAGAGCAGCGCGGTGGTGTCCGCGAGCTCCTCGCCCTTCAGTGAGTAGACCTCGGGCAGGAACGGGGTGTCGAACACCCAGCCGCCGCCGGGGTGCCCCTCTCTGGCGGAACCGGGCGAGTCGACGATGCCGTCGACGGTGAGGAATCCGGTGTAGACGAGTTCGCTGGTCATGATGCTCCTTGTTCGGAGGCCGCCGAGCTGCGGTCTCACTGGGACGTCGAACAGGAACGTAGCGGATCGACACGGTTCGAAAAAAGTTCAAGAAATCCGGATGTCGGATGTCGAGAACGCCCCACCTGTTCCGTCTCCCCTGTGAAGCGGCCAGAATGGGGCCGCACCGAACAGGAGGTCATCATGGCCAAGTATCTGATGCTCAAGCACTACCGCGGCGGCCGCCCGTCGACCAACGCTGTCCCGATGGACCAGCTCACCCCCGTCGAGTGGGCCGCCCATATCCAGCACATGCATGACATGGAGCAGCGGCTCACCGAGTCCGGCGAGCTGGTCTCCGCCGAGGGACTCTCGATGGCGGGCTCCTGGGTGCGGTACGACGGCGAGGGGCGCCCGCCCGTCGTCGACGGACCGTTCGCCGAGACGAAGGATCTCATCGCCGGATGGATGCTCGTCGAGGTCGACTCGTATGAGCGCGCTCTCGAGATCGCCTCCGAGCTGTCCGCTGCACCGTGGGCGGGCGGCGAGCCGCTCGGCGAGTGGCTGGAGCTGCGCGAGGTGATGAGCGCACCGCCCGCCGACGCCGCGTGAGATCGATGACTCCGATGGATGCGGCGGCGCTGCGCCGCGCGATCCCGGACGTCGTGGGCATCCTCGTCCGACGCGGAGCAGACTTCGCGTCGGCCGAGGATGCCGCGCAGACGGCGCTGCTGCGCGCGCTCGAGCGGCCAGGGCAGGAGGAGGTCCGCGACGTGCGGGCGTGGCTCGTCACCGTCGCGTGGCGCGCGTTCCTCGATCAGGTGCGCAGCGACACCGCCCGTGCCGCCCGCGAGGAGCGGATCTCGTTCGAGCCCGAGCCGGGACCGGTGCCGCAGCACGACGACACGCTCGCGCTCTACTTCCTCTGCACGCATCCCGTCCTGACATCGGCGGCGGCGATCGCCCTGACTCTGCGGGCGGTCGCCGGGCTGACCACACGACAGATCGCCGACGCCTACCTGGTGTCCGAGGCGACGATGGCGCAGCGCATCAGCCGCGCGAAGCAGCGACTGGCCGGCATCCCGCTCGATGAGTCCGGTGACCTCTCCCGCGTGATG
>JAITUD010000130.1 GCA_031286555.1 Microbacterium sp.
TCGCCCTGTCGCTCCTGGGCGAGATCACCTGGAACGGCTTCGCGGGAGCCCTTCCGCCGTGGACGCTCCTCGCGTTCCTGGTCGGCCCCGCGGCCGCCGCGCGGCTGCTGCTGCACGCCGGTCCCGGTCGCTCGTCGCGCAGCACCGCGCTCGCGACCGGAATGGGCTCGGTGCTCTGGACCGTGCTCTTCTTCGCCTATTACGCCGGGTACGACCTGGGCTATCGCGCGGATGTCGCACTGGTCGCGGCATCCGTCCTCATCGCGGGGTGGACGCTCGCGTACCGGCCCGGCGGCCCGGTCTCGGTCGCCCAGGTGCGGGCGAGTGAGCGCCGCATGGACGACTCCGGCGGGCCGGCGGTCGCCGGTGTCGCGATCGGTGCGGCCGCCGCGGCCGTGCTCGCGCTGGTGGGGCCGTTCGTCACGATCCCGGCATCCGCGACGACGGCGCAGGGCAACGACCTCACCGTCGCGGCGTACAACCTGCGGATGGGCTACGGCATCGACGGCCGGTTCGACCCCGTCGCCGTGGCCGCGCAGATCCACGGCACCGGCGCACAGGTGGTGCTGCTCAGCGAGGTGGACCGCGGCTGGTTGCTCAACGGCGGGCAGGACGAGCTGGCGATCCTGGCCAGGATGCTGGGCATGCAGGCGGTCTTCGGCCCCGCGGCCGATCCGGTCTGGGGCGATGCGATCCTGACCAGCCTTCCGGTGGGCGATGCGGGATCGGTGAAGTACCCGATGTTCGATGCGCTGACCGGCGCCGGCATCACGATGGCGACGGTCGACTGGAACGGCACCCCGGTGCGCGTGCTCGCCACCCATCTGCAGCCCGACGACAACGAGACGAACGCCACCGAGCGCGCCGCCCAGGTCTTCGCCGATCGGCTCGGCGCGGGCGACGGCCCTGCCGTCGGCGGCGGCGACCTGAACACCACGCCTGGCTCGGATGCCTGGAGCGCGCTGCTCTCCACCGGCGCCGAGGACGCGCTGGCCGGTATCCGCCCGGCACGCACCTCTCCCGCGGATGCGCCGAAGGAGGAGATCGACCACCTGCTGGTGTCGGGGCTCACCGTGGTGGACGCGAAGGTGGTGCCCTCGCTGCTGTCCGACCACCTGATGATCGTCACGACCCTGCGCTGACTCCCCCGCACGACGGATGCCCCGGAGCCGTGCGGCTCCGGGGCATCCGGGTGTGACGCGATGGTCAGGCGACGACGTGCGCGCGTGCGGCCTCGACGCGGAAGATCAGCAGGTCGAAGGCGGCGAGGAACGCGCTCAGGAACTCGCGGGTGCTGTCGACGGTGACGGTGCCGTCCTCGGCGATCAGGCCGGGCGTGATCTGGATGAAGCCCTCGGGCTGCCCCATGGTCACCGCGTTGTAGTGGCCAAGGATCGCGCGCAGGTGCTGCTGCGCGGCCGCGGTCGCGATGCCGCCGCCGGAGCCGCCGATGACGGCGACCGGCTTGCCGTCGAAGGAGGCCTGACCATACGGGCGGGCCGACCAGTCCAGGGCGTTCTTCAGCACGCCGGGGATCGAGCGGCTGTACTCCGGGGTGACGATGATGACGCCGTCGACGTCGGCGATCGCCTGCTTGAAGTCGCGGGCGACCTGGGGGAAGTCGGCGTCGTGGTCGGGCGAGTAGAAGGGCAGGTCCTTGATCGGGATCTCCACGAGCTCGGCGCCCTCCGGAGCCAGCTTCGTCAGCGCGGTGGCCAACTGGCGGTTGATCGAGGTGGACGAGATGCTGCCGACGATGTAGCCGATCTTGTGAGTCACGAGGGTGTCCCTTTCTTTCTGACGAGGGTCTGAAACGCGGCATCCGAGTGATGCATTCCCGTGAATGGAGATTTTCTGTGCTCCCCCGCGCGGCGGATGCGACACGATCCCCCTGCGGGGGGATGCCGCGCGGCATCCGTCGTCAATAGCTTTGAGGCATGACAGGACAGCTCCACCTCGAAGGCGTCACCAAGAGCTACGGCTCGCGGCGCGTGCTCGACGACATCGGCTTCGACGTCGCCCCCGGACGCCTCACCGGCTTCGTCGGCGGCAACGGCGCAGGCAAGACCACGACCATGCGCATCATCCTCGGCGTGCTCGCCGCCGACGGCGGCACCGTCTCGCTGGGTGGCGCACCGGTCGGGACCGCCGACCGCCGCCGCTTCGGATACATGCCCGAGGAGCGCGGCCTCTACCCGAAGATGAAGGTGCTCGAGCAGGTGGTCTATCTCGCCCGCCTGCACGGCTTCGACAAGGCGGATGCCACGACCCGAGCCACCGCGCTGCTGACTGAGCTCGGCCTCGGCGAGCGCCTGAACGACCTGATCGAGTCGCTCTCGCTGGGCAACCAGCAGCGCGCGCAGATCGCCGCAGCACTGGTGCACGACCCCGAGGTGCTCATCCTCGACGAGCCGTTCTCCGGTCTGGACCCGCTCGCAGTCGACGTGGTCGCGGGCGTCCTGCAGTCCCGCGCGGCGCAGGGCGCCGCCATCCTGTTCTCCTCGCATCAGCTCGACGTCGTCGAGCGGCTCTGCGACGACCTGGTCATCATCGCCGGCGGCACGATCCGTGCGGCCGGCTCGCGCGACGCACTGCGCGCGGCGCACTCCGCCCCGCGCTACGAGCTGGTCTCGTCGGCGGATGCCGGATGGCTGCGCGCCGAGCCCGGTGTCACCGTCATCGACTTCGAGGGCGGCGAGGCCGTGTTCGACGTCGACAGCCCCGAGACCGCTCAGCGCGTGCTGCGCAGCGCCGTCGAGCGCGGCACAGTCACGGGCTTCACCCCGCAGCATCCGTCTCTCGCCCAGATCTTCAAGGAGGTCATCCAGTGAGCACCCCCGCACCCGCATCCACATCGTCGGCCATCTGGCTCGTCGCGGAGCGCGAGATCGCCTCGAAGCTGCGCAGCAAGGCGTTCCTGATCTCCACCGGCATCCTGCTGCTGATCGCCCTCGCCGGGGTGCTGATCGGCGGCTTCGCCAGCAAGACGTCGACACCTGACGAGATCGCCGCGACTGCGCAGACCTCGAAGGTCGTGTCGGCCCTGCCGAACGTGAAGGTCGTGGAGGTCGCCGATCGCGCCGAGGCCGAGAAGCTGGTCAAGAGCGAGAAGGTCACCGCCGCGGTCGTGCCCGGTGAGGACGACGGCTTCGGCTTCGTCATCCTCGCCAAGCAGGATGCCCCGCAGGGGCTGGTGGGCGCGCTGTCGAAGGCGCCGCAGGTCGTCATCCTCGAACCCGCCGACACGAACCCGCTGGTGCGCTATCTGGTGGCGATCGGGTTCGGTGTGATCTTCCTGATGGCGGCGTCGACCTTCGGAGCCACGATCGCGCAGAGCGTCGTCGAGGAGAAGTCCACCCGCGTGGTCGAACTGCTGATCTCGGCCATCCCGACCCGTGCCCTCCTGGCCGGCAAGGTGATCGGCAACACCGTGCTCGCGATGGCGCAGATCATCCTGCTCGCCGCGATCGCCGTGATCGGCCTGATCGTCACGGGGCAGAACGAGGTGCTCAGCGGCATCGGCGCCCCGATCCTCTGGTTCGCGGTGTTCTTCCTGTTCGGCTTCATCCTGCTGGCCGCGCTGTACGCGGCGGCCGCCTCGATGGTCTCGCGTCAGGAGGACATCGGCTCCACGACCATGCCGCTGATGATGCTGATCATGGCGCCGTACTTCCTGGTGATCTTCTTCAACGACAACCCGGTGGTGATGACGATCATGTCGTACGTCCCGTTCTCGGCGCCGGTCGCGATGCCGGTGCGGCTGTTCGTCGGCGAGGCGCAGTGGTGGGAGCCGCTGGTCTCGCTGGTGATCCTGATCGCGACCTGCGTCGGCGCGATCCTGGTCGGCGCGAAGATCTACGAGAACTCGCTGCTGCGGATGGGCGCGCGGGTCAAGCTCGGCGAGGCGCTGCGGGGCTGACGGTTCGAGCCCGCGGGCTTCGGCCCGCGGGCTCGGAATATCCATGCAGGCGCATGAGTTACAGTGTGCTGAGCGCGGACAACGGGGTACTGCGAGACATCACGCACCCCTGAAGGACCCGATGAGCACCGCCACCGCCACCCGCACCGC
>JAITUD010000208.1 GCA_031286555.1 Microbacterium sp.
GTGAAGCGCCCCGGATACCGCCTGATCGGCCTGCAGATGTACGAGGCGCAGATCGCCGGGCAGCCCGACAACGCCGGAGCGGATGCGCCGGTCATCCGGCTCATGCAGGCGCGCTCCCGTGAGGAGCTGCGGGTGCGTCGCGCGGCCATCTCCGCCGCCGTCCTCGACATCGCCCCTCTGGAGTTCATCAACGGCGGCGGCACCGGCTCTCTCGAGTTCACCGGCAGCGACGAGGCGGTCACCGAGGCGACGGCCGGCAGCGGCCTGCTCGCCGGGCACCTGTTCGACGGCTACCGCTCGTTCCAGCCCGCACCGGCCACGGCGTTCGCCTTCGACGTGGTGCGCAAGCCCACGGCCGACATCGCCACCGTCCTCGGTGGCGGCTGGATCGCGTCCGGCCCCGCCGTGGCATCCCGCCAGCCCATCCCGGCATGGCCGGCGGGTCTGCGCACGATGCCGCGCGAAGCGGCGGGTGAGGTGCAGACTCCGCTGCAGGGGCCGGAGGCCCGTGCGCTGCGCGTCGGCGACCGCGTGTGGTTCCGGCACTCCAAGAGCGGCGAGCCGGCCGAGCGCATCGCGGCCTACCACGTCGTCTCCGGCGGCGCCGTGATCGACGAGATCCCCACCTATCGAGGCGAAGGAAAGGCCTTCCTGTGACACGACCCGGCGGAACCTGGCAGAACTGGGGGCGGTCGGCGTCGGTCCGTCCTGTCCGCGTCGAGCGCCCGCGCACGCCCGAGGGAGTGCAGCGCGCGGTCAAGGCCGCTGCCAAGCAGGGGCTCACCGTGAAGGCGGTCGGCGCCGGACACAGCTTCACCGGCATCGCCGTCGCCCCCGGCGTGCTGCTCGAGCTCGACGACATGCAGGGCCTGGTCTCGGCCGATCGTGAGAGCGGGCTCGTCACGCTGCTCGCCGGCACCCGGCTGCACCGCATCCCCGGCCTGCTCGCGCCCTACGGGCTCGCGATGGAGAACCTCGGCGACATCGACCGGCAGTCCATCTCGGGCGCGATCTCCACCGGCACGCACGGCACAGGCGCGCAGTTCGGCGGCATCGCCACCCAGGTCCGCGGGCTGACGCTCATCACCGCCGATGGCGAGTTCCTGCGCATCGACGGCGAGCAGAACAGCGAGCTGCTGCCGGGGGCCGTCGTCGGGCTCGGTGCTCTCGGAGTCGTCGTGGAGGTCACGCTGCAGGGCGTTCCGGCGTTCGTGCTGCGCGCGGTCGACGCCCCGCAGCCGCTCGAGCCGGCCCTCGACACGATCCACGACCAGGTCGCGGCATCCGACCATGTCGAGTTCTACTGGCATCCGCACACCGACGTCGCGCTCACCAAGACGCAGACCCGGCTGCCGGAGTCGACCCGCCGCGAGCCGCTGCCCGCCTTCGGTCACTGGGTCGACGAGACGGTGCTGACCAACGGCGTGTTCCGGGTGTTCTGCGCGACCAGTCGGGCCGTGCCGGGGATCATCCCGCCGTTCAACCGGCTCGCGGTCAAGCTCACCGGCGACGCGAGCTACTCGGATCAGTCGCACCGCGTGCTCATCCACCGACGCACGGTGCGCTTCCGCGAGATGGAGTACGCGATCCCCGCCGAGCACGTCGTGCCGGCGTTCCGCGAGGTGCAGCAGCTCATCGCCGATCGGGGCTGGAAGATCGAGTTCCCGGTCGAGGTCCGCTTCGCCAGGGCGGACGACCTCTGGCTGTCGACCGCATCAGGACGCGACAGCGCGTACATCGCCGTGCACCGATACTGGCGCGCCGACCCGCGCGAGTACTTCGACGCCGTCGAGCAGATCATGGCCGGCTACGGCGGCCGCCCGCACTGGGGCAAGCTGCACTCGCTCACCGCGGACCAGCTGCGCGAGCGCTACCCGCGCTTCGACGACTTCGTCGCGCTGCGCGATCGGCTCGACCCTGATCGCATGTTCGGCAACCGCCATCTGGAGCGCATCCTCGGCGCCTGAGCGGGGTCTCGAGAAGCGGATGCCGCGCCACTGCGCGGCATCCAGCGGTCGCGCAGTCGCACGCGCTTAGGATTGACAGCACACGTCTGGAAAGGTTCTGCCCCATGGAATGGCTCGTACCGGTACTGATCGTCGTCGGCGTGCTTCTGCTCGTCGGCATCTATCTGTGGTCGACCTACAACTCTCTCGTGCAGGCGAACGTCCGCGTCGACGAGGCGTGGAGCGACATCACGGTCCAGCTCAAGCGCCGGGCCGACCTGATCCCGAACCTGATCGAGACGGTGAAGGGCTACGCCGCGCACGAGAAGGCGGTCTTCGAGAGCGTCACGCGAGCCAGGGCCGAGACGCTGTCCGCGACGGCACCGGGTGCCGCCGGCGTCGCCGAGGGCCACATGCAGCAGGCTCTGCGCGGCCTGTTCGCGGTCGCCGAGGCCTACCCTCAGCTGCAGGCCAGCCAGAACTACCTGCAGCTGCAGTCCTCGCTGGTCGACACCGAGGACAAGATCCAGGCCTCCCGCCGCTTCTACAACGGCGGTGTGCGCGAGCTGAACACCAAGATCAAGGTGTTCCCCAACAACCTCTTCGTGCGGGGTCTCGGCTTCACCGAGCGCGAGTTCTTCGAGGTCGCCGACGGCAGCACGATCTCGGAGCCGCCGCGCGTGCAGTTCTGACTCTGAGTACCCGAGCCCGCCGGAAGATCCGGCGGGCTCTTCTCATGCCTCCCGCGGATGCCGGTGCCGCTCGACGGCCACCACGCCGCCGTGCAGAGCCTGTGCGAGCGGTTCGGCAGCGTCGCCCCAGCCCGACACGCTGATGCGCTCCAGGCCCTGCCAGGAGGCCGCGCGCACCAGCTCACCTGCCATCTGCTCCGCGTCGGATGCCCGCGCCTGAGGCTCCCACCACGCGGACTGCACGAGAAGAGCGGATGCCGCTCGATCGGCCTTCAGATCGACGCGGGCCACGATCCTGTCGCCCACCAGCATGGGCAGCGAGTAGTACCCGTACCGGCGCTTCTCGGCGGGCACGTAGATCTCGATGCGGTAGTCGAGCTCGAAGACCCGAAGGGCCCTGCCGCGGAACCACACCACCGGATCGAACGGCGTCAGCAGCGCCGAGCCCTCGATGCGACGGGGGAGCGCGGCGCCGGCGTGCTGCCACGCCCGCACCTGCTTGCCGCCGCGCTCCCAACCGCGCACGGTGACGGGGGCGAGTTCGCCGGCATCGGTGAGCTCGTCGATCGCGTGCTGCACGGCCGCGCGGTCGCGGATGCGATGGTAGTCGGCGAGGTCGGCCGCCGTGGCCACGCCGTACGATCGCGCGGCCCGCAGCACGAGCTCGCGGATCGCGGCATCCCGCGTCACCTCGCGGGCGAGTGCATCGCCGGGGACGACCTGCTCCGCGAGGGCGTAGCTGCGCTCGAAGCCGCGCCGGCCCGACACCGCCACATCGCCGAGACGCCAGAGATGCTCGAGCGCCATCTTCACGTCGTCCCAGTCCCACCAGCCGCCGCGCTCGCGCGGTGCGTCTTCTCGGAGGTCGGCCGGTCGCAGCGGGCCGCGGCTGCGGAGCTCGTCGCGCACCCAGGCGAGCGTGCGTCCGTTGACGTTCAGCCAGGAGTCGGGGTCCCGCTCCCACTTGGCGCGGAAGTCCTGCATCCGGAACCGCCACAGCGGCCAGTCCTCGGCGGGCATGAACGCGGCCTCGTGGGCGAGGTACTCCACATAGCGGCTCGACGGCGAGAAGAAGGCACGGTCGAACATCGCCGTGTCGTACTCGCCGAGTCGGGCGAACATCGGCAGGTAGTGCGAGCGGGCGAACACGTTCACCGAGTCGATCTGCAGGACCCCCAGGCGCTCCATCGCGCGGTGCAGGTGCCGCGATGAGACGGCGTCGGGCCGGCGACGGGAGAGTCCCTGCGCGCCCAGCGTCATGCGGCGGGCCTCGGCGGCGCTCAGACTGGCGGTCATCCGGCCAGCGTATCCGCGGCATCCGACACGGCTTCCGCACGCCCCGTAAACTGAGGCGATGAGCGACGAGCGCAGGCCGCGATTCCGCAATCCGTTCCGTGCCGAGACGCCCTCCACCGAGCGCACCGTCTCCACGCCGGTCGA
>JAITUD010000218.1 GCA_031286555.1 Microbacterium sp.
CGGTCAGAACGGCCAGAACGGCACTCAGCCGGGGAGCCCGAACTCGCCCGACCAGTCCCCTGCCCCGCAGAGCACCACCCCGTCCAATTGACCCCCACACCTCCGGTCTCACTGGTTGCGGGTCTTCCCCCCGCATGAAACCCGCGACGAGTGAGACCGGAGCCGAGAGGAGCACACCATGGCCACCGTGCACGGCCCCCTTCAGGGCGGCGCTACCGGCATCCGGCAGGCACCGGGCACCGGGACGGCACCCTCGGTCGCCCGGCGCACCGACGTCTGGAACCTCGGTGCGGTGATCGTGGTGTGGGCGACGTGCCTGTTCGTCGCGGCGCTGTGGGTGGACGGCGGCGGCGTCGACGATCTGCTCGGCGGCGGAGCATCCGCTCTGAACGCGCTCGGCCGGCTGACCGGCCTGGTGTCGTCGAACCTGCTGCTCCTGCTCGTGCTGCTGATGGCGCGCATCCCGCTCTTCGAGCGCGGCTTCGGTCGCGACGGGATGACGCGGATGCACCGGCTCACGGGCTTCTGGTCGCTGTGGCTGCTGCTCGCGCACATCGTGCTGCAGACCCTCGGCTACGCCGTCGAGGCGAGCCTCAACCCGATCACGCAGCTCGTGCAGTTCGTGATCGACTACCCCGGCATGCTGCTCGCGACCGCGGGCACCCTGCTGGTGATCATGGTCGCGATCACGTCGGCGCGGCGGGCTCGGCGCCGGCTGCGCTACGAGTCCTGGCACCTGCTGCACCTGTACGGCTACCTCGGCGCGGGTCTCGCGCTGCCGCATCAGCTGTGGACCGGATCGGACTTCACCGCCTCCCCGATCGCCACCGTGTACTGGTGGGGGCTCTGGATCGCCGCCGCAGTCGCCATCATCGGTTACCGCGTGATCGTGCCGCTCGCGCACTCCCGCCGGCACCTGCTGCGGGTGTCGTCGGTGACGGCGGACGGCGCCGACGGCGTGACCGTGCGGATGCGCGGCGTCGGTGTCTCACGTCTCGGAGCAAAGCCCGGGCAGTTCTTCGTCTGGCGCTTCCTGGACGGTCCTGGCTGGACCCGCGGGCATCCGTTCTCGCTGTCCGCCGCTCCGGTGGGCGATGAGCTGGCGATCTCGGCTCGGCTGGTCGGCGACGGCACCTCGCGTCTGACGACGCTGCGCCCCGGCACACGCGTGCTCATCGAGGGTCCCTACGGCAAGCTGACCGGCGAGAGCCGGCAGGGGCGGCGGATGCTGCTCATCGGCGCCGGCGCCGGCGTCGCGCCCCTCGTGTCGCTGCTCGAGGGCGAGGACTACGCCCCCGGCTCGGCGACGCTCGTGACCCGCGACACCGTGGCGGAGGTCGCGCTGCGGACGGACGCCATCGCCGCGCTGGTGCGGGAACGCGGCGTGCAGCACGTCCCGCTGATCGGTCGCCGTGCGAGCACCGGACCGGTCTGGCTGCCGCAGAGTCACGCGGGCTGGAACGGCGTCGCCGCCCTTCGGCGTCTCGCCCCCGATCCGGCCGACCACGACGTCTACGTGTGCGGTCCACCGGAGTGGATGGATGCCGTGCTGCGCGATCTGCGCGCCGCCGGGTTCCCGCCGTCGCAGGTGCACCGCGAATCCTTCACCGTCTGAGAGCGAGGAGACATCATGAAGAGCAGTCCCATGAAGCGGATCGTCTACGCCGGTCTCACCACGATCAGCGGGCTCGTCCTGTTGTTCGGCTACCGCACCTCGCACGGCGAGATGATCGCGGCACAACCGCAGGCGACGGGCTCGGGGACCACGACGTCGTCCGGCGGGAGTGGGAGCGGGGCATCATCGGGGAGCACTGGGAACTCATCGAGCGGATCGGATGCGACATCCGGTGGGTCGTCGTCGTCCTCATCCGGATCGTCCGGCTCATCCGGTGGTTCGCCCTCGTCGGGCTCCTCGTCCTCGTCGACCTCCTCGGGCCTCAAGGACGGCACCGTCACCGGCAGCGCCGTGAACACCCGCTACGGCCCCGTCCAGGTGCAGATCACGGTGAGCGGTGGGCAGATCACGCAGGTCGACGTGCCGGAGTACCCGACCGAGAGTCCTCGTGATCAGCAGATCAACTCGCAGGCGGTGCCGATGCTGGTCTCCGAGACGACCTCGGCGCAGTCGGCGAACATCTCGATGATCTCGGGCGCCACGTACACCAGCCAGGGCTACACGCAGTCGCTGCAGAGCGCGCTCGATCAGGCGCAGTCATGAACGCCGCCCGTCACGTCGCCGTGCGCGAGGTCATGGGCACCGTGGCGAGCGTGCACGTCATCGGCAGCATCCCGGATGCCGCGTTCACGGCTGCGGCCGAGGCCGTCTTCGACGTCCTGCACCGAGCGGACCGCGTCTTCTCGACCTACGACGAGCGCTCCGACATCCGTCGGATCGCCCGCGGCGAGCTCGCCGTCGCGGATGCCGACCCGTGGGTCGCGGAGGTCGCTGACGGATGCCGGCAAGCCGAAGCGGCCACCGGAGGACTGTTCAACGCGCACCTCGACGGTCGGTTCGATCCGACCGGCTACGTGAAGGGCTGGGCGACGGAACTCGCCGCGCGCGAGCATCTCGCCGATCTGGTGCGGATGCCCGGCGTGATGGCGGCCGGGCTGGACGTGGGCGGCGATATGCAGCTGTTCACGGCTGACAGGTCGGACTGGATGTGGAACGTCGGCATCGTCGACCCGGCCGACCGCACGCGCGTGCTCGCGACCGTTCCCGTGCGCGAGGGCGCGGTGGCCACGTCGGGCAGCGCCGAGCGCGGCGCCCACATCATCGACCCGCGCACCGGCCGCCCCGCGACCGGGATCGTCTCGGCGACCGTGATCGCGCCGTCGCTCACGCAGGCGGATGTCTGGGCGACCGCGGCAGTCGTCGCCGGCCCGGACACGAGCATCCGCCTTCCTGGCACCGGCATGACGGTCGACAGCACCGGCAACGTGCACCGCTGGCTCGCCGGCGTCGGCCTCGAGGTCGCGCCTTCCGGTCGTTGAGCGAGCGAGGAACGAGCGAGACGAAACGCCCGCCAGACACCTCACCGCATTTCGACTCGCGCGCTCGCGAGGCGACCGAGAAGTCGGTCTCGAGACGACGGTCGTCAGGCGGCAGCCGCGACGGGCTTCCGGCGGCTGGCGCGGACCGCGAGCCCCACCGCCGCACCGGCCGACAGCAGGCTCACGACGTACAGCGGCACGACCCCCGGCGAGTGGTCACCGCCGCTGATCATGAACGTGTCGGCGAGGTTCATGCCCGGTCCGAACGAGGCCATGAAGTAGGCCGGCGTCCCCAGCGTCAGCAGGATCAGGAACAGCACCGCGACGAGCGCCGGTTCCAGCCGCCGGCTGATGCTCACCACGGCCACGATCGCTGCCAGTCCGACGCCGGTCGCGAGGATGCTCAGTGGCATTGCGACGGGCATCGCCTCGCCCGCGGCTGACATCTGCGCGTAGATGTCGCTCAGCCCGGCATCCGGAACCGCGGCCAACGGGTTCAGCACGAGGATCTGCACCGCCGCCCATGCGGCATAGGCGGCCACGGCGCACACGCCGATGATCGCGATCGTCGTCGTGTGCTTCCGCAGCGCGCTCATGCCGCGATCCTGTCAGACCGAGGCGCCCTCTCGCAGATCGGCGCGCGTGAGCGGCACGGTCGGGGCATCGCCCGGGGCCGGAGGCGCGGGTGCAGGCGCCGTCGACTCGGCCGGCGGCAGCGACCCCGTCGCGACGATCGCGGCGCGGTCGCGGTATCCCTCCGCCGAGACGCGATCCTCCTCGACCTGCTTGCGGATCGCGGCGGTCTTCTCGTAGAGCGACGGGTCGCCGAAGCTGGTCAGCACCTTCACCAGCACCGGGAGCAGCTCGATCATGAAGAACAGCGCGGCGATCAGCCAGTGCGCCCAGAAGATCGTCGGCTCCTTCTCGCCAAGGCGGTTCAGACCGCTGATCTGGCTGAGCAGGCCGATCGCGCCGGCGTTGCCCTGCGCGACCGAGTCGGCACGCGCGTTGTACGCGGCGAGCGCCTGGTCGTAGGTCTTCTTCGCGGCGGGCAGCTCGGCCTTCGCCTGCTTGCGGTTGGCCGACTCCGACGCCGACAGCTCGCCCTTCGCTGCGGTGCCCGCGCTCTCGAGCTCGGCGTTCGCGGTGCGCAGCTGGGCTGCCAGCGCGTCGTAGGTCTGCTGGGCCTCGGTCAGCTGGGCCTTCGCGGCATCCGAGCTGGTGCCCTTGCCGTGCACGCCGGTGCAGCCGGGCACGGTGCCCGCCCCCGCGCCGGTCAGCTCGCACTGGTACAGCGCTCGGGCGCTGTCGATGGTCTTCTGCTGGTCGGACATCTTCTTGGTCAGGTCGTCGACCGTGCCCTGCGCGGCGGACTCGGATGCCGAGGAGTTCGACGTCCCCGCGACGATGCCGGTCGCGGCCTGGTTCTCCAGGTTGGCGACGCGCTTGGTCGCGGCATCCAGCGCCTTCTTCTCCGGCCCCTTCTCGAGGCCGTTCTGGTCGGACTGCGCCTGCGTGATGTTGGTCGATGCGACCTCGCGGGCGATGTCGTTGTGGAACACCTGCAGCACGACGGGCTCGGCGACGACGAAGCCGATCAGCGCGGCCATCAGCACGCGCGGGATCGCGATGGCGATCAGCTTTCCGACGCTGCGGGTCGCCGTCATCGTCGAGGTGAGGAAGCGGTCGAGGTTGAAGATGATCGCGGCCCAGACGATCGCGAGCGGCACGGCCAGCCAGACCGCGACCTGCACACCGGTCATCAGGGCGAACATCATCGACAGGGCCGAGACGAGGGCCGTGCCGAGCAGCACGAAGAACATCTGCACGAAGCGGGGCGTCTCGCCGGGCACGCGGTCGAGGATCTCACCGTCGGCGCCGCCGAGGATGGCCAGTGTGCGCAGGCGCGATCCGGGGACCCGCTCGCGCTTCGCACGCTTCTCGCGCGGCGGCTTGGGCGCACGAGGTGCGGGTGCAGGCACCGGCTCCGGCTCCGGAACGGATGCCTCGACCTGAGGCTCGTCGAAGATCTCCTGCGCCGGGGCCTGAGCCTGCGCCGGCTCGTCGAGGAACGGGAAGTCCTCCACGTCGAACGACTCGGTCTCCTGCTCGTCGTGCACGACGGGGTTGGGGCGCGTGGTGGTCTCGACCACGTCGTTCAGAGCGGTCGCGTCGACACCCGCCTCGGCATCGGGGCCGGCCGGGCGGTATTCGCGGGTGAAGTATTCGGGGACGTCGGCAGCAGCGTTCGGGTCGCTGTTCGGGTCGTCGACGTCGAACTCGATACGGCCCTGGGAATCCATCCGTCCAGGGCGGTGAGCAGAGTAGGACATCCTTCCACGGTAGGGAAAGCCGCCTGTGGACAGGCCTGACGAAACCTGCGAACGCTCCCAGGTTCGGGGTGCGCCCCGGCCCGTCGGGTGCCACGCTGGAAGCATGAAGACGCTGTTTCTGGCCCGTCACGCGAAGTCGGACTGGGGCATGCCGGGGTACTCCGACCATGACCGTCCGCTCAATCCGCGTGGCCGTCGGGATGCCCCGGCGATGGCCCGTCGGCTCGTGTCCGAAGGTGTCGCGCTGGACCGGATCGTGTCGAGCACCGCGACCCGCGCACGGGCGACGGCGGGTGAGTACGCCGCTGCCTTCGGCCTCACCGTCCACGAGGAGCCGCTGCTCTACGCGGCATCCGCCCGTTCGATCCTGCAGGTCGCTTCCGGCCTG
>JAITUD010000319.1 GCA_031286555.1 Microbacterium sp.
CGAGCCGACTCCCACTCCGACGCCCACCGCCACCACTCCGGCGAAGTGAGGCCCGCGGTCGCCACTAAGCTGGTGACCGTTCGCCTCCTTAGCTCATCTGGTAGAGCAGCGGCCTTGTACACCGCAGGTGGCCGGTTCGAGTCCGGCAGGAGGCTCCGTTTCCCCGGCGCGCCCGCGTCAGAACAGCATCCCGTCGGGGCCCTGGTCATCGGCGCGGGTGACCGCGGCGATGCGCTCGTCGAGGGATGCCGCGGCGAGAAGGGCTTCGTCGATGAGCTCGCGCGAGCCGTCGGCGCTGAGCCAGTTGTCCTGGATGGATGCCGGCAGCAGCAGCGGCACGCGGTCGTGGATGTGCGCGACCTGCGGAGGAGCGGGGCGCATCACGATCGAGTAGCACGTGCGCCATTCGCCGTCCGGGTCCTTCCCCCGCTGGGTGATCGCGGCCATGCCGAACAGGGCCCCGCGCCCGAGCCCGAACTCGTGCCAGACGCGGTCGGGCTTCTGCATCTCGAACCACCCGGTGGAGGGCACGATCGCCCGGCCGCGCAGCGCGCCCGGCTTGTCCTGCAGGCGCTCCGAGCGGGTGTTGATCGAGGGGAACCTGGCCGGGGCGCCGTTCACGAGGAAGCCCCACCAGGCCTGCTCGAGCACGGCGCCGTCCTCGCTCGGCAGCACGACCGGGTTCAGGTTGCGCAGATTCCGGCCGGTCGGACGCAGCGTCTCTCCGTCGTTCTGCTCGGCCCAGTGCCGCAGGCCCTCCAGCATCGCGGCATCCGCCGCGGCGAGCTCGTCGGCATCAGTGAACCGGGGATCGAGACCATAACTGGCGCACATGCGGCCAGCGTAGACCCGACCCCCGACACGGAGATCATGAATGCCGCGCGCACCGAGAACCGTGCTGCGGGCAGGGCTGCGCTCAGGCCTTCGCGGGCGGACCCGACGACTCGCGGACGATGAGTTCGTGGTCGGTGGTGACGGTGCGTGGTTCGTCGCTGGCCGGTCGCAGGATCAGCGCGACGGCGTGCCGTCCCATCTCGAACATGGGGATGCGGGCGGTCGTCAGCGCCGGGGCGACGTCAGCGGCGACGGCGATGTCGTCGAAGCCGACGACGGAAAGATCCTCCGGTGCCCGCAGCCCGTGTCGCCGCAGCTCGCTGAGCACGCCGATCGCCATCGCATCGTTCAGCCCGATGATCGCGGTCACGTCGGTGCCGCGGAGGTGCGCGGCACCCGCCATTCCGCCCTCGCGCGTGAAATCCTGCGGGACGACGGTCAACGCGGCCCCGGTCCCGCGGATGCCCTCGCGGATCCCGCCCAGGCGGTCGGCGACGGTGCTCAGACCCTCCGGACCGGCGACGACGCCGATCCGGCGGTGGCCGAGTTCGGCCAGGTGACGGCCCACCGAGACGCCGGCCGCGTGGTTGTCGGGCAGTACGGCGTCCACCGGCAGGTTGTGCCGCCCGATCACCGCGGCGCGTCCGCCGGCGTGCGCGAACTCCGTGAGCGCCTTGGACATCGCCCGCTCACTGGTGGCATCGGCGTAGCCCGAGCCCGCGATGATGATCGAGCCGATCCTCTGCCGCACCAGCGACCTCACCTGGGCCAGCTCGGCGGCGGGGGCGCGCTCGGCCTGCGCGATCTGGACCGAGCGCGACTCGAGCCCGGCGCTGCGGATCACGCCGCTCGCGATCTCGGCGAAGTACGGATCGCCGATCTCGTTCACCACCAGGCCGATCGTGGGCACCAGGCCTCCCGCAAGGCCTCGGGCATGCAGGTTCGGCTCATAGCCGAGCTTCTCGGCGACGCGCCGGACGTGGGCGGCGACCTCGGCCGAGATGCCCGGCCGGCCGGTCATGGCACGGGACGCGCTCGCGAGCGAGACCCCGGCGGCCTCTGCCACGTCGATGAGGCGCGGTGCCTCGGCACGTCTCACGCGACCCCCTTCGAGCGGAGCCGGTGCGGCCGCGCATCTTCCGATTATGGCCTTGCCCTCGCTCTCGCCGCTTCACTATAGTGACGAAAGCGCTTGCGAAAGCGCTTTCGTGATCTGCTCCTCTTCCTCCTGCAACGGTGCGACGGGCGTGGATCACGGCGGCACCGCACCACCGACGACGACGTTGAGAGGTTTCTGATGCACGAGCGATCACATTCGATTCCGAGCAGAACCGGCGGGAGCACCGCCCGGCGATCCGGTCCATCCCGGCGGAGGAAGGTTGCGGCGGCCGTCGCCGCGGCCGCCATCGCCGGCGTCGCGCTCACGGCCGTTCCCGCTGTGGCCGCGAGCCCCTTCACCGAGGTGCTCGACTTCGAGCAGTACCAGCGCGCGGTCCTGGACGGACAGGACGGGTGGACGGCATCCTCCGCCGTGAAGGTGATCGCCGATCCGCTCAACGGCAACAATCAGGTGCTGGAGTCGGTCGGCGGGACTCAGCAGGCGGTCCGCGCCATCCCACCGATCAAGGACGGCACCACGGGCACGCTCTTCTTCCGTTTCCTGCGCATCGGCAGCGTGGACACCTCGTTCGGAATCACCGATGTGGATGCACCGAACGACTACACGCAGAGTCGCGCGTACGTGAACAACCAGAACGACGACGTGCTGCTCGCCCGCGACGGCGGGAAGTTCACGCCGGTGGGCTCCTGGGCCAAGAACTCCTGGCAGTGCGTCTGGATCGTCGCCGACAACGCGGCCGACAAGATCAGCGTCTACAGCCAGGGCGGTGCCTACGACAAGCTCACTCGTCTTCCCGAGGGCTCCGAGCAGCAGTTCGGCTTCCGTCAGGCGGTGAACGGCGACCTCGATCGGTTCTTCTGGAAGAACGGCGCGTCGAGCGCCGGTCGCCTCATGCTCGACGACGTCGCGATCGACACGACGGGCCAGAACCTCGACATCGCGACCGGGAACCCCGGTGACTGCGCCCCGGGCGAGGCCCCGGCGGATCCGCTGCTCAACCCGCTTCCCGACCCGCAGCTGTCCACGCTCGGGATCGAGTTGACCGAACTGGCTCAGCTGCCCGAGTCGCACACCACACCTGCGACGCAGGATCAGCGCCTGGTGCGTTACAACCGGATCACGCACCTCGACGAACTCCCCGACGGGTCGGGGCGGCTCATGGTGCCTGACAACAACGGCACGCTGTACCTGGTGGACAAGAAGACCGGCGAGTACTCGCCGTACCTCGACGTCCGCAGCAGGTTCCTCGACAACTTCCACAACAGCGCCGGGCTCGGCACGGGGCTCGGGGCGACGGAGTTCGATCCGGACTTCGCTGAGAACGGCCGGTTCTACACGGTGCACACCGAGGGCGGCACGGCGCTGACGGAGGACACTCCCGACTTCCCGGCATTCGGCAAGACCGAGTTCCACAGTGTGATCACGGAGTGGACCGCCGATGACCCGTCGGCGAACACCTTCAGCGGAACCGGCCGGGAGATCATGCGCATCCCGTTCGGCGGTCGCGTGCACACGGTGCAGCAGATCTCCTTCAACCCCACGGTGAAGAAGGGCGACGCCGACTACGGCAACCTGTACGTGCTCGTCGGCGACGGCGGCACGGGTGTCGGCAACGGCAACCCGCAGGACCTCTCGACTCCGCAGGGCAAGATCATGCGGATCAAGCCGGCCGGTCGAGACAGTGCGAACGGCAAGTACGGCATCCCGAAGGACAACCCCTTCCTGGACGACGCGAAGGCGCTGCCCGAGATCTACGCCTACGGCATGCGCGACCCGCACCGCATCAGCTGGGACCCCGAAGGCGACCACACCATGTACCTCGGGCACATCGGCGAGTGGCAGGTCGAGTCGATCTACGCCGTCGAGCCCGGTGACAACTTCGGCTGGTCGGACCGCGAGGGACCGTTCGTCGCAGAGAGCCGGCAGATCTATCCGCTGCCTGCCGACGACGCCAAGAACGGCTACACCTACCCGGTCGCCGCATACGACCACAACCGCGACCCCGGTCAGACCGGCGACGCCGGAGTGGCGGTGAACGGCGGGTTCGTCTACCGAGGCGACATCCCCGAGCTGCGGGGCAAGTACCTGTTCACCGATCTGGTGCGCGGATGGGTGCTCTCCACCGACGCCGACAAGATGGTGCGCAACGACGGCGAGATCGCGGACCTCGCGAAGATCTCCCAGCTGCGCGTGTTCGCGAACGGCGAGGAGACGACGTTCCAGAAGCTCGTCGGCGACAAGCGCGTCGATCTGCGGTTCGGCTCGGATGCCGACGGAGAGCTCTATCTGATCTCCAAGGCCAACGGCAAGATCTGGAAGGTGACCGGAGCGCACACCGCCGAGGTCGAGGTGCCGCCGTTCGTTCTGCCCGAACTCGCGCCGAACCTCGTGACGAAGTACGACTTCGACCACGCACCGGCCACCGATGCGAAGGTCGAGACCGATCAGGGGCAGAGCGGCACGAACATCTCGCTCGTCAACGGCGGTGCCGAGATGCGAGTCGCCGACCGCGCCTACCCCGGCGCAGGCAAGGCGCTGCAGACCCAGCAGATGAGCCCGGATGCGGCGTCCAATGACGACTGGAAGGCCGGCGTCTACGATGCCGCGGGCGTGAAGACGCTCTCGCGGCTCGGCGACACCGACAAGATCAGCGTGATGGGGTGGTTCAAGCCGACGGGCGACCATCCGACGCCGAACTCCGGAACGACCGATCCGGATGACGTGTACAACGCCATCGGGCTGGCAGGGGTGCTCTCCGGCGGCTCCAACGGCCACGACGTGCGAGCCCTGCTCGAGGTCATCACGGTCGGCGACGAACTGAAGCTCGTCGCCCTCGGCCGACGGGTGGACGGTGGCAAGTCGTGGACCTTCGCCGCGGACAAGCCGTGGAACGAGATCCTGCAGAAGGGGAAGTGGGTGCATCTGGCCGCCACCTTCGACTTCTCAAAGGGTGAGATGAAGCTGTACATGAACGGCGAAGAGCTCGCCGGCAAGTACACCTCGGCGAACCCCTGGGGCTCCGGCGCGGTCTCGAAGACCGATCCGGCCGGGATCAAGATCGGCGGCAGCTTCCCGCAGAACACGCGTGAGGCCAACCCCTTCAACGGGCGGATGGACGACATCTCGATCCTCGACACCGTGCCGACCTCGGAGCAGATCGCCGCGCAGTACGCGCTGTTCGGTGCGACGCCGACGCCCGATCCAGTGCCGCCGACGTGCAGGCCCGACGGAGAGCCGATCACCGACGTGATGTCGGCGGACGACTGGACGCCGCGCACGCCCGCGAAGTGGGAGTTCCCCGGCGACGCGGTCGTGCTCAAGGAGGCCGGCACCGACCCGGGTGACGGCATCCGTCGTCCCTTCGAGTACGCAGTGCTCGACGAGGGGCCGAAGCTCGGATCGTTCGACCTGTCCGCCCAGGTCAGGATCGACGAGAAGGCAGCGGTCAACAACCGCGACGTGATCCTCGTGTTCGGATGGAAGTCGGACAAGGAGTACTACTACGCCCACCTGTCGAAGGACAACACCATCTATCCGCACAACGGCATCTTCAAGGTGAACAACGCCGACCGTGAGCGGATCGACGACCAGTGGGACGGCAAGGTCGGTGCTCCGCCGGCGATCACCGACGAGCAATGGCACGACGTGCGACTGGTGCGGTGCGCGGACACCGGAGAGATCGCGGTCTACGTGGACGGCGTCGATCGGCCGCTGCTCACGGCGACGGACAAGACCTTCTCCGAGGGGCGGGTCGGCTTCGGGTCGTTCGACAACTTCGGACGCATCCGCGATCTCACCGTCATCCCCGAGCAGGCCGACACCACGGCCCCGGCCGTGACGGTGAAGGACGGCGCCGAGTTCACGGTGGGCGCCGACGGCCGCTACAGCAGGGTCTCGTTCAAGCTGCAGGATGACGGGAAGGTCGACCGGCTGACGCTCAACGGCGTGGAGAAGGACCTGACGAACGACGTCTGGTCCGATCTCAACTTCGTGGTGCCCGGCCAGTTCGGTGCGGTCGAGGGCGCGAACACGCTCGTCGTCTACGACGTCGCAGGCAACGCCACGACCGTGAAGTTCACGCTGGACACCACCGGTCCGGCCGTCACAGTGAAGACCGGGGCGCAGTTCACCGTGGGGGCTGACGGCGTCTACAGTCTGGTGTCGTTCAAGCTGAACGACGCGGCGAAGGTCGACCGGCTCACCCTCAACGGCGTGAAGAAGGATCTGACGGACGATGTCTGGTCCGATCTCAACTTCGTGAAGCCGGGCGCGTTCGGCGCCGTCGAGGGCGCGAACACCCTCGTCGTGTACGACGCACTGGGCAATGCGAGGACTGTGAAGTTCGCCCTCACGAAATAACGGGTGCACGCACAGGCGGGCGGATGTCGCATCAGCGGCATCCGCCCGCCGTTTCTGCATCCGCCGGGCGGCAGTGCGGTGCGGTCGCCGCAGGCCGACCTCCGACGTCGGGCCGATAGGGTCGATCAGTGACCGACACGCCCCGCCTGCCCGCTGTTGTCGCACTCGGAGGCGCCGTCGCGATCGGCATGATGACCGCCGTGCAGGCGCGCATCAACGGCGTGCTGGGCGTTCGCCTCGAAGACGGAGTCGTCGCCGGCCTCGTCTCGTTCCTCGTGGGACTCGTCGTGCTCATCGTCGTCATCGCGGCGATGCCCTCGGGGCGAGCCGGCGTGCGCCGCCTCGTCTCGGGTGTGCGCAGCCGCAGCATCCCGTTCTGGATGCTGCTCGGCGGCACCTGCGGCGCCCTCACCGTCTCCACACAGGGGCTCGTCGCGGGGGTGCTGGGTGTGTCGCTGTTCACCGTCGGCGTCGTCGCAGGCCAGACCGTGCACGGTCTTGTCCTCGACCGCATCGGCGTCGGGCCGGCGGGCGTGGTGGCGGTCACACCGGGGCGCGTGGCAGGAGGTGCGCTTGCCCTCGCGGCGGTCGGCGTCTCGCTCGGCGGGGGAGTGCTGGCGTCTGCACCGCTCTGGCTCCTCCTGCTGCCGTTCCTGGCGGGGGCAGGGATCGCGTGGCAGGCCGCGGCGAACGGCAGGCTCGCGCAGCGGGTGGACTCGCCGCTCACCGCGACGCTGATGAGCTTCATCGCGGGGACGGTCGTGCTGCTCATCGCCGCGGCCGTGGCCGTGACGGTCGACGGCCCGCCGCAGCTGCTGCCGATCGAGCCCTGGCTCTACCTCGGCGGTCTGCTCGGCTTCGCCTACATCCTGCTGGGGGCGTTCCTCGTCGCGCACACGGGCGTGCTGCTGCTCGGCCTCGGATCGGTCCTCGGCCAGCTGACCACATCGATCGTGATCGACCTCATCTGGCCGCTGCCCGCGGGGCCGGCGCCCTGGCAGCTGGTCACGATGGTCGTCGTCGCAGTCGCCTCGGTCGTCGTCGCGCTGCCGCGTCGCCCGCGCCGGTCCTCGAGTCGCTAGTCTCTCGGCATCCGGCCGAGCACGCTCTCGGCGTCGATCGTCCGGCGGCGCCCACCGTCCTTGCCCGCGGGCTTCCCGCCGACGTAGAGCCAGCCCAGCAGCTGCTCCTTCTTCTTCAGTCCGTGCGCCTTCGCGACGGCCTTCGAGCGGGTGTAGTGGCCGGTGCGCCAGATCACGCCCCAGCCGGCCTCGTCCAGCAGCAGGCTGAGCGTATGCGCGACGCCTGACGCCACGGCCTCCTGCTCCCAGTACGGGACCTTCTCGCTCTTGCGCGGGCTCACCACCACGGCGATCAGCAGCGGAGCGCGCAGCGGCTTCGTCGACGGGGCGTCGTCGCCCTGGGCCTTGGCGATCGCGGCGCCGAGGCGCTCGCGGTCCTCGCCACGCAGCTCGATGAGCCGCCACGGGCGCAGGGACGAGTGATCAGCCACGCGGCCGGCTGCGGCGACGAGCGGCAGGAGCTGCTCGTGCGTCGGTGCGACCTCGTCGACCTTCGACCAGGACTTCCTGGCCAGGACGGCGTCGAGCGCGCTCACGACTCGGTGGGGCTGAACGACAGCGCCAGCGAGTTCATGCAGTAGCGGTCGCCGGTCGGGGTGCCGAAGCCGTCCGGGAAGACGTGGCCCAGATGCGAGCCGCACGCCGCGCAGCGCACCTCGGTGCGCACCATGCCCAGGGTGCGGTCCTCGATCAGGGTCACCGCTTCGGGCCTGACCGATTCGTAGAAGCTCGGCCACCCGCATCCGCTGTCGAACTTCGTGCCGCTCTGGAACAGCTCGGCGCCGCAGGCGCCGCACCGGTAGAGCCCGTCGCGCTCCTCATCGAGCAGCTCGCCGGTCCACGGGCGCTCGGTC
>JAITUD010000337.1 GCA_031286555.1 Microbacterium sp.
CTGCACGATGCGCGCGCCGAGCAGCATCGGGAACCCGAGCGAGAGCGCGGCCAGCAGCGTGCCCGCCGAGAACAGCGTGAGCGCTCCGATGAACATCTGCCGGGTCGTGAAGCGACGCAGCAGGAACCCGGTGGTCGGGATGACGACCGCCATGGTGAGCATGAAGGCGCTGGTGACCCACTGCGCGGCCAGCGGCGAGATCCGCAGGTCGGTGATGAGGTGCGGGATCGCCATGTTCATCGTGGTCTCGTTGAGGATCGCGACGAAGGCGGCGGCGAGCAGCACCCAGATCACAGCCATGTCCTTGCGCGGGATCACCTGGTTCGAGGCGGTCGGGATGGAGCCGGTGTCGACGGCAGACATGAGGTTCCTCCGGGAGGTGCGCAAGAGATGGACGCGGAAGACAGAACAGTTCCGCGAGAGTTGTTCAGCGTAACGGATGCCTCCGACATTCCATTCCCGCTGCGATGACATTCTTGTGAACCGGCTCCCTGTCCCCGCCCGGCAGTAGCCTGAGGCGATGAGCATGCGCGGTGGTGGCGGTGGTGGCGGAGGCGGACGAGGCGGCGGATTCCGCGGGGTCGACATCGAGGCCCAGCGCAGGATGAACGCCGAGGCGCCGAAGATCGAGGGACTCGGCCGGCGCGTCGTCGCACTGTTCGCGCCGTACCGCTGGCGCATCGTGACCACGGGCATCCTCGTGGTGCTGCTCGCCGCGATCGGCGTGATCCCGCCGCTGCTGGTGCAGCGCATCTTCGACGACGCGCTGTTCCCCGCGGACGGCGGGGGACCGGTGATCGCGCTGCTGAGCGGGCTGGTCGCCGCCATGATCGGGCTGTACCTGCTCTCGGCCGTGCTCGGCGTGGTGCAGACCTGGCTGACCTCCACGGTCGGCAACGCGGTCACCGGCGATCTGCGCGTGCGCCTGTTCGACCACCTGCAGGCGATGGAGCTCGGCTTCTTCACGCGCACCAAGACCGGCGTCATCCAGTCCCGGCTGCAGAACGACGTCGGCGGGGTCGCCGGAGTGCTGACCAACACCGTCAGCAGCATCCTCGGCAACACCGTGACCGTCGTCGCGTCACTGGTCGCGATGCTGATCATCGACGTGCGCCTGACGATCATCGCCATCATCGTGATGCCGATCCTCGTGGTCATCCAGCGCCGCGTCGGGCAGGTCAGGGCGCGCATCGCCGGGCAGACGCAGGAGTCGCTGTCCGAGCTCACCAGCATCACCCAGGAGACGCTGAGCGTGTCCGGCATCCTGCTGTCGAAATCGTTCAACCGGCAGCGCACCGAGTCGGAGCGCTACCAGGACGAGAACCGCAACCAGGTGCGACTGCAGGTGCGGCAGGCGATGAGCGGCCAGCGGTTCTTCGCCGTCGTCCAGGTGCTGATGTCCTCCATCCCCGCGGTCATCTATCTCGTGGCGGGGCTCTTCGTCGCCGGCGGCAGCGGCGACATCACCGCCGGAGCGATCGTCGCGTTCACGACCGTGCAGGCCCGGCTGCTGATGCCGCTGATGGGCCTGATGCGCGTGGCGCTGGACGTGCAGACGTCGAAGGCGCTCTTCGCGCGCATCTTCGAGTACCTCGACATGGTTCCGCAGATCCAGGATGCCCCGGATGCGATCGACGCCGCCGATGCACCGGGGCCGCGCGGGCGGATCGTGTTCGACGACGTCGTGTTCCGCTATCCGGATGCCTCGGCCGAGGCGCGCCCGACCCTGGACGGAGTGTCGTTCACCGCCGAGCCGGGCACCCACGTCGCCTTCGTCGGCCCGAGCGGCGCCGGCAAGACGACGATCCTGTACCTCGCGCCGCGGCTGTACGAGGTCTCCGGCGGTGCCGTGCGCTTCGCGGGAGAGGACGTCCGCGGGCTGCGTCAGGAGTCGATCATCGACGACATCGGCATCGTGTCGCAGGAGACGTACCTGTTCCACGCGACCATCCGCGAGAACCTCAGTTACGCCAAGCCGGGTGCCACGGACGCCGAGATCGAGGCCGCCTGCCGCGCCGCGAACATCCACCACGTCATCGCCGGCTTCGAGCAGGGCTACGACACGGTGGTGGGGGAGCGCGGCTACCGGCTCTCCGGCGGCGCGACGCAGCGCATCGCGATCGCGCGGGTGCTGCTGAAGGACCCGCCCGTGCTGCTGCTCGACGAGGCGACCTCAGCGCTCGACACCGTCTCCGAGCGCGTGGTGCAGGAGGCGCTGGATGCCGCGGCCCGCGGCCGCACGACGCTGACGATCGCGCACCGGCTGTCGACCGTGGTCGGCGCCGACGTCATCCACGTCGTCGAGGCCGGGAGGATCGTCGAGTCCGGCACGCATGCCGAGCTGCTGGCCCGCGGCGGCCTGTACGCCTCACTCGCCGCCGAGCAGCTGTCCACGGCGACGCGCGGTCTCGACGACATGTGACCCGCGCTCAGTGCACCGACAGCCCGCCGTCGATGAACAGGTGCTGCCCGGTCACGTACCCGGATGACGCGGAGGCCAGGAAGACGGCTGCACCGGCGAAGTCCTCCGGCAGCCCGTTGCGGCCGATCATGGTGCGCGCCGCGAGCTCGGTGACCTTCGCCGGGTCCTCCTGCAGGCGCGCGTTCAGCGGGGTGAGCACGAACCCGGGCACGAGCGCGTTGCTGGTCACTCCGGTGCCGCCCCAGGCCTCGGCCTCGGAGCGCACGAGCGACTCGACCGCGCCCTTCGAGACGCCGTAGACGCCGCTGCCGACGAACGCGCGATGCGCCTGCTGCGAGCTGATGTGGATGAGGCGGCCGAAGCCGCGCTCCGCCATGCCCGGCGCGAAGCGCTGGCCGAGCAGGAACGGCGCGAGGGCGTTCACCGTCATCGTGGCGTCCCAGTCCTCCTGCGTGATCTCGGCGAACGGCGGGCGGATGTTGATGCCGGCGGAGTGCACCAGGACGTCCGGCTCGCCGAAGGGCTCGGCCGCGGCGTCCGCGACCGCGTGGATGCCCTCGCGGGTGCTCAGGTCGCCGGGCAGGCCGATGGCGCGGCATCCGCTCTCGGTGAGCTCGCGAACCGTCGCGGCGATGCGCTCCTCGCCGCGCGCCACGATGACGACGGACGCGCCGGCGTGCGCGAGCGCGGTCGCGATGCCGCGTCCGATCCCCGACGAGCCGCCGGTGACGACGGCCGTGCGGCCTTCGAGCGAGAACAGACTGTCGAGATATGCGGTCACGCTCTCAACGTAGCCGCCGTCAGCCGTGCGCGAGTTCGGATGTCACAGGCGACGCCCCGCGGCATCCGTCGGGCCACCGGCGTGTGGGTGCGCGAGAGCCGACGTCCGGTACTGCGGTCACCAGCCGAGCGCCTCGGACAGTCCGGGGTCGGGCGCGGCCTGGGCGAACTCCGGCAGTGCGCGCAGCGCCGCGGTGAAGGCGTCGAGCTCGGCCCGGTAGGCGGGATCGGGATGCGTCGACGCGATGTGCTCGAGGGGCGGGACGTCCATCGCCAGGATCAGGTCGAGGCGGGCGACGACGGCGGCGGAGGCCCCGGCGTCCTGCAGGATGCGGATGCCGCCGAGCAGTGCCGCGAGGTAGTCGCGGAGCACCGGAAGCCGGTCCTTGCCCTGGGTGATCGAGGTGCCGTCCGCGCGCAGCCGCCAGTGCACGAGCACGTCAGGGACGACGTCGAAGGTGCGCGCATCGACGTGCATCCGCTGCGCGACGATCTGGTCCTCATAGGCGACGCCGACCGGGAAGCGCCGGTCGTCCCAGAATCCGGTGCGGCTCACCTTCGACCACGCGACGATGTTCGCGGATGCCGCGGGGTGGGCGTGGATCGTCGTGGCGAGGCGCTCCGGGTCGGTGGCCGCGGTGGTCCAGGGCTGCACCCGCCCTGGGCGGTAGTGGCCGTCGACGAGGCGGGAGCGCACATAGGCCCCGGCGGCGAAGTCGCTGCCGGTCTCGGCCAGTGTGGAGGTCATCCGCGCCAGCGCTCCCGGGGTGAGCTCGTCGTCGCCGTCCAGGAAGCCGAGGAAGGGCGTGTCGACGAGGTCGAGCGCGGTGTTGCGGGCGGCACCGAGACCCCGCGCCTCGTCGTGGCGGACGAGCGTGAAGCGGTCGTCGGTCGCGGCGGCCGCGGCGAAGACCTCGCCTGTGGCATCCGTCGATCCGTCGTCGACGAGGATCGCGCGCCAGCGCGGTTCGGTCTGCGCGCGGAGGGAAGCGAGTGCCGCGGGTGCGTAGGCCGCGATGTCGCGACCGGGCACGATCATGGTCACCAGCGCTTCGGTCACCAGCCGATTCTATCCG
>JAITUD010000402.1 GCA_031286555.1 Microbacterium sp.
ATGAGCGAGCACGCATGGTCGCGGAGGTCGAGAGCATCCTCGACGCAGACCCGGAGACCACCGGGCTCTCGGAGTACGAACTGCCCCAGATCACGGACGTTTACGTCTACTGCGCCTCATGACGCTGTGGTCGCCGCATCGGGCTGCAGGAATCAGTCGACGCCGAGGAAGCCGCGGTCGGTGAGGACGATCGGACCGTCGGCGGTGATCGCGACGGTGTGCTCGGAGTGCGCGCCCCGCGAGCCGTCGGCACTGCGCAGCGTCCAGCCGTCCGGGTCGGTGATGAGCTCATCGGTGGTGGCGAGGAACCACGGCTCGAGTGCCATGACCAGTCCGTCGCGCAGCGGGAAGCCACGGCCTGCGCGGCCGTCGTTGGGCACGTGCGGGTCGCCGTGCATGATGCGGCCGACGCCGTGACCGCCGAAGTCGGTGTTGATCGAGTAGCCCTCGCCGTGTGCGACCTCGGCGATCGACGCGGAGATGTCACCGATGCGGTTGCCGACCGTGGCGGCCGCGATCGCGGCATCCAGAGCCCGCTCCGTCGTGTCGATAAGGCGCAGATCCTCTTCGCGGGCCGTGCCGACGACGAAGGAGACCGCGGAGTCTGCGACCCAGCCGTCGACGGAGACGGCGAAGTCGAGCGAGACGAGGTCGCCGTCACGGAGGACGTAGTCATGCGGCAGGCCGTGCAGCACGGCGTCGTTGATCGACGTGCAGATGACCTTTCCGAACGGTCCGTTGCCGAAGGAAGGCGCGTAATCGATGTAGCAGGACTCCGCACCGGCCTTGCGGATGAGGTCGTGAGCGCGGCGGTCGATGGCCAGCAGGTTGGTGCCGACCTTGGTCTCGTCGCGCAGCGTCGCGAGCGTCTCGGCCACGAAGCGGCCGGCGGCGCGCATCTCATCGATCTCGGCGGGGGTGCGCAGTTCGATCATCGGGGTGTCCCTTCTCCGGGCGTCGTCAGGATGCCCGGCATCCATTCTCTCCGATCCAGCTGTCACGATGCTCACAGCGAACGGAGAACCCGGCGGTCCTTCACGGCCGTACCATCGGAGTATGTGGCTGCGCAGCGCGTTCTTCCGGTGGCTCTTCCCGGCGGCGATCGTGCTGCCGCTGTGGCTGCTGATCGGCTGGGGCGTCTTCCAGTCCGGAGGATGGGCCTTCCTCTGGGTGATCCTCATCGCCGCTCCTTCGGTGCTGATCGGCGAGATCGTGCTGACGCTGCTCACCCGTGCGCGTCCCTCGGTGCGCGCCGAGCGCGCCCTCTCCTGGTGGGATGTGTTGGGCTTCGGCGTCTGGCACGCGCTCACGATCGCCGTCGGGTTCTTCCCGGACGGCGGTTTCGGATGGCTGCTCACCGGCGCCATCGTCGCCTGGCTGGCCCTCTTCTGGCTTCAGCTGTGGCAGCTCTGGAGCGAGGCCAAGGGCAGCGGGTTCAGCATCCGTGAGACGGCGACCTGGTCCACCGTCACGCCGGGTGCGCGCGGCGCGAGCGAACCGGACGTGATCATCGTCCAGGAGAACGACCGCAGGGACTGACTCGTTTTTGCCGGTGCGGCGATCCATGGCAGAATAGATGCTTGTGCCGTGACCCGGCTCTGCCTCAGGGGAGCCCGCGGACGCCTTGTGCGCCGTTCGACACACATCAACGTATTCCTTCCTAGATGCATCCGACCTGTGGCGAGTGCAGAGAGAGACGATCATGCAGATCCTCGACGCCGTCGACGCGGCTTCGCTCCGTAGCGACATTCCCGAGTTCTTCCCCGGTGACACCGTCAAGGTGCACGTCAACATCACCGAGGGCAACCGCTCCCGCATCCAGGTCTTCCAGGGCGTCGTCATCGGCCGCCAGGGCGACGGCGTGCGCGAGACCTTCACGGTCCGCAAGATCAGCTTCCAGGTGGGCGTCGAGCGCACCTTCCCGGTGCACTCGCCGGTGATCGACCACATCGAGGTCGTCACCCGCGGTGACGTGCGCCGCGCCAAGCTGTACTACCTGCGCAACCTGCGCGGCAAGAAGGCCAAGATCAAGGAGAAGCGCGACAACTGATCGCAGCTCTTCTGAAAGCACCCCGGGACACGCGTCCCGGGGTGCTTTCGTCCTGTCAGGATGTGCGACCCTTGTTAGTGCCGTCTGCGTACGGTGCACCCGACGCGAAGGATGGAAATGACGACTGAAGCCGCTCCTGCCGCAGCCACCTCGAAGCGGCGCCGCGGCGTCCTCGTCTTCCTGCGCGACCTGCTGGTGATCATCGTCATCGCGGCGCTCGTGTCGTTCGTCGTCAAGTCGTTCGTCGTGCGCTCGTTCTACATCCCGTCCGGCTCCATGGAGCGCACGCTGCTGATCAACGACCGCATCCTGGTCGACGAGCTCACGCCCCGCTGGACCGGCTACGACCACGGAGACGTCGTGGTCTTCAAGGACCCGGGCGGCTGGCTGCCTCCGATGCCCGCCGAGGCGCCGCAGCCGCCGCTGATCAAGGCGATCGACGGCGTCCTCACCTTCATCGGACTCTCCGCCTCCGACTCGCAGGACCACCTCGTGAAGCGGCTGATCGGGCTGCCCGGCGACCATGTGGTGTGCTGCAACGCCGTGGGACAGATCACGATCAACGGCGCCCCGATCGACGAGACGTCGTACCTGAACCTGCCGCCGGGCGACACCAACGCCTCCGACACGCCCTTCGACGTGACCGTGCCGGAGGATTCGCTGTGGGTGATGGGAGACAACCGCACCCGTTCGCAGGACTCGCGCGCGCACCAGGAGCTTCCCGGCGGGGGGTTCGTGCCGCTCGACAACGTCGTGGGTCGTGCCTTCCTGCTCACCTGGCCGTTGGACCGCTTCGGCCTGATCGACACGCATGACGACGTGTACGCCGGAGTGCCAGAGCCGAAGAAATGACCGTCGTCGCACCTCGGCTCACGCTGGAGAGGTCGCTGCTCAAGGAGTACGACCTCATCATCGCGCTCGACGAGGTGGGTCGCGGGGCGCTGGCGGGTCCGGTCGCCGTCGGGGCCGCAGTGATGGATGCCGCCGGCGCCAGACGTCGGGTGCCGGAGGGCCTGCGCGACTCGAAGCTGGTCACCGAGCGCCGGCGCCCCGACGTGGCGTCGCGCGCGGCGGCGTGGGTGGTCGCCTCCGATGTCGGATGGTCCAGCGCCGCGGAGATCGACGAGATCGGCATCATGCGCGCTCTGGGGCTCGCGGCCTCCCGCGCGATCATCGGCGTGCTCGGCACGGATCTGGTGAGCGAGCGCACCCTGGTCATCCTGGACGGGAACCACGACTACGTGTCGGCTGTGCACCCCTCCCGACTGCAGGTGCGGCCGGTGATCAAGGCCGACCGCGACTGCGCCTCGGTGTCCGCGGCATCCGTGATCGCGAAGGTCGCGAGGG
>JAITUD010000500.1 GCA_031286555.1 Microbacterium sp.
AGCGTGCCGATCGAGATCGACGCCAGGTTCAGATCGCTGCCGTCGATCGGCTCGATGCCGTCGAAGGTCGCGAGACCCTTGCCCTCGAGGAACGCCGCCCAGTCGGCCGTGCCGTTCAGGTACAGCAGGCCCGGGTTCAGATAGCGCTTCGGGTCGACCTGACCTGCGCCCTGCTGGAACGGGTCGGAGTTCTTCGAGCCGTCGGCGTTCACCGTGTCGTACGCCGTGGTCATCAGCGCGGACTTGACCTCGGCCGGGGTCGCGTTCGGGTGCTCACCGAGGTAGAGCGCGCCGAGTCCGGCGACGTGCGGCGAGGCCATCGAGGTGCCGGACATGATGCCGAAGGTCGGCTGCTGCTTCGCGCGGTTGTTCGTCGCGGCGAGGATCGCCACGCCGGGAGCCGCCACATCGGGCTTCATCACGTCGGAACCGTCGGCGAGCATCGGGCCGCGACTCGAGAACCCGGCGATCTGCGGGACCGGAGTGGTCTTGCCGGTGACGTTCTCGCCGATCAGGGTGATCGGCTTGTCCGCTCCGCTGCGCACATAGGTCACGACGGCGTCGTGGTACGCGGCTGCCAGGTGCACGGTCGGCACCGAGTGGAAGTCGTTGTCGAGCGAGTCGGCGCCACCGGGCACGTTCACCAGGACCATGCCGATGCCACCGGCATCCTTCACGACCTGCGACTTCTCGGCACGAGCGTTCTCTCCCCGGTCGCAGACCACGATGTGTCCGGTGACCTTGGCCGCATCGAGCGCGCCGGGCAGGCAGAGGTTCGCCTTGTCACCCGCCGCCGCGTCGGCGGCGTAGATCGACGGTCCGGTGACCTTCGTGCCGAACGGCACGCTCACCGAGGCGCCGGACTGCTGGAAGCCCTCGAACTCGACGGTGCCCTCCCAGGTCGGGATGGTGGATGCCGCGACGGTGGTGTACCACGGCGAGGCGTGGTCGGCGGTGGACGAGTCCGGGCCGCTGTTGCCCGCACTGACCGAGACGAACACTCCGGCCGCGGCCGCGTTGAAGAACGAGATGTCGTCCGGGCCGAGCGTGGTGGTGGCCGCGCCGCCGCCGATGGAGTAGTTGATGACGTCGACGCCGTCGGAGACCGCGGCGTCGATCGCACCGAGCAGGTCGCTCAGCGCGCAGATGTCGTCGTCGGTGGCGGCCGGGTCGGGTCCGTCATAGCAGGCCTTGTAGGCGGCGACCTTCGCGGCGGGGGCGACCCCGGAGACGGTGCCGAAGTCGACGCCCTCCACGGAGGCCTTCACGCCGAAGTTGCCGGCCGCGGTGCTCGCGGTGTGCGAGCCGTGACCGGCACCGTCGCGCGGGGACAGCACGTCGGACGAGAAGTCGAAGCCGGCCGCCTGAGCGCCCTTGTAGAAGTACTGACCGCCGATGAGCTTGGTCGAGTAGGACTTCTTGTCCCACTCCTGGCCCTGCACGATCTTGCTGCGGAACGTGGCGCCGTCGGACTTGTCGTAGTAGACGTAGGTGCCGTCGGAGTACGGCTGGTCGCCGGACTGCTTCTGCTTCTTCAGCTGCTGGCCCGCAAAGGACGGATGCTCCGGGGCGATGCCGGTGTCGACGACACCGACCACGATGCCCTTGCCGGCATCCTGCAGGCCGCCGACCTTGTCCCAGACGCCGCCCGAGCCGTCCTTGTCGGCGCCGAGGCCGAGGAAGTCGGTCGACGACACGGCGTCGGGATGCCGGATCTCGTCGGGGAACACACCCAGGACGTCCTTCGACGCCTGCAGCTTGCCGACCTGCGCCCCGGTGAGGTCGGCGCTGAAGCCGTTCAGCGTCACCTGGTAGGTCTGGTCCGGCGCGACGCCGGCGTTCTTCGCGAGCTTGCGCTGCTCGTTCTCGAGGTGCGCGGCGTACTTCTTCGAGTTCTCGGAGCGTGCGTCGAGCTGCTTGCCCTTGCCCGGCTTGGTGGCCTTGAAGCCCTTGGTCTCGCCGGTGTACGTCGCGAGGGGCTCCGCCTTCATCACGACGATGTAATGGCCGGGCGTCCCGTCGACGGGGGTCGGTGCTGTCACCTCCTCTCCTGTCGCCGCGATTCCTGCTGTCGCTGTCGAGGCGATGAACATCGCTGCGAGGGTGCCCGCTGCGGTGAACATCCGGAGGGGAGTTCTTCTCATGGGGAGTTGTTCCGATCGTTCCGGCGCGGCAGCAGTGCCGCACCTGCCTTCAACATAGCGGCGGCCGACGACACCCGCCATCTGCCCCGCCCGGGCCGGGCGAGCCCTGTCGGGGCCGTAAAATGGAGGGATGGCCACCCGACCCGCGCTGAGCACGCGCACCCTGCTCGTCTGCGCGGCGATCGGCGTCGCCACCGGCATCCTCGGCGGGATCGCGGGCATGATGACCCTCTTCGTGCTCGGGGTGTTCCCGATCGCGTACGGCCTGGTTCTCGGCGTGCACGTGCTGCCGGGGATCATCGCGCAGGAGGTGCTGCGCCTGCCTCTGGTGGCGCTGATGACGCACGTGATCGCGGCGCTCATCTCGAGCGCGTTCAACCCGGCGTGGGCGATGCGCTTCATCGGCACCGCCCTGCTGTTCGGGGCGATCCAGGAGGGCGTCGCCGCCCTCACCCGGTACCGCGCCTGGGGCGCCTGGCGGTTCTTCATCTCTGCCGTGATCATCGGCGCGATCGTCGCCGTCGTGGTGTGGTTCGTCGTCGACATGAGAAGCTTCGACCTCTGGGCGCGGATCGCTTACCTGATCGTCGCGGTGCTGGGCCCTGTGGCCTGGACCGCCGTGGGTCTCGCGGTCGGCAACTCACTGCGCAAGGCGGGCGTCGCCGCGCGCTGACTCTCCGACCCGCGGCGCTGGCAGCGCAGGTTAGGCTCAGCTAAGTTGGAGGGGTACAGCTCCGCCGAGCGTCCTGATCCCGAGGTTCCGCCGTGCGCCCATCCGCGCCCCTGCTCCGCGTGCGTGACCTCCGCATCACCCACGCCGGTGCCGAGCACCCCTCGCCTCGGGAGATCTCCTTCGACGTCCATGCCGGCGAGGTCGTGCTGCTTCTCGGCCCGAGCGGCTCGGGCAAGTCCACGCTCACGCTTGCGCTGAACGGGCTCATCCCGCAGTCGGTGCCCGCAGACGTCGATGGCACGGTCGAGGTCGCCGGCCTCAGCACTGCTGACACCCCGGTCGCGCAGCTCAGCGAGCACGTCGCGATGGTCTTCCAGGACCCCGACGCGCAGCTCGTCACCGGCACGGTGCTCGACGAGGTCGCGTTCGCGCTGGAGAACCAGCTGCTCCCGGTGGACGAGGTGCTCGGCCGGGCCGAGGCGGCGCTGCGCCGCGTCGACCTGTGGGAGCGCCGCAGCTGGAACCCCGACCTGCTCTCCGGCGGCGGCAGGCAGCGCATCGCGATCGCCTGCGCGCTCGCGATGGGATCACGGATGCTGGTGCTCGACGAACCCACCGCCAACCTCGACCCGCAGGGCACCGCCGACGTGCACGCCGCGATCGCCGACGTCGTCGCGGAGGGCGACCGGGCCGTGCTGCTCGTCGAGCACGACTACGAGGCGGCGCTGGGGTTCGCGACGCGGGTGGTCGAGCTCGGGCAGGACGGGCGGCTGGTGTTCGACGGGGATGCCGCCTTGTGGGGGCGCTCCGCGATGGACACCCCTGGGCGAGACCGCAACGCACGTCACGACGTTTCGTCACTTCGTCTCGCTTCGCTCGCTCAGCACGGCGCTCGGTCGCAAGCTCCCTCGCTCAACGACCGGGGTGGGCGCCTTTCACCGCGGTCGTTGAGCGAGCGACGAAGGAGCGAGACGAAACGCCCGCAGCAGACCACGGACATCACATCTGCAGTCTCCGTGCACGACCTCCGCGTGCGGAAGCAGCGCGACGAGATCCTGCGGATCGACGACCTCGAGATCACGGCGGGCTCGTTCACGGCCGTGGTCGGCGCGAACGGCGCGGGCAAGACCACGCTCATCCAGGCTCTGGCCGGGGTCGTCCCGCCGGAGGCGGGCACAGTGCGCATCGCGGGACTGGACGCGGGTACGGCATCGCCGCGACAGCTCGCCGCGAGGGTCGGCTTCGTCTTCCAGAATCCCGAGCACCAGTTCATCGCGCACACGGTGTTCGACGAGCTCGCGCACGGGCTGCGACTGCAGCACGT
>JAITUD010000501.1 GCA_031286555.1 Microbacterium sp.
GAGGTCTCGCTGTTCTTCCTCAGCGACGGCGACACCGTGCGCGCGCTCAGCCCCGCGCAGGACTTCAAGCGCGCCTACGACGGCGACGCCGGCCCGAACACCGGCGGCATGGGCGCCTACTCGCCGCTGCCGTGGCTAGACGAGCGGTTCGGCGGTGAGGAGGCGTTCGTCGCTCAGGTGACCGACGAGGTCGCACTGCCCGTCATCCGTCAGCTCGACGCGGAGGGCACCCCGTTCATCGGCCTGCTCTACGCGGGCCTCATCCTCACCGACGCCGGCGTGAAGGTCATCGAGTTCAACGCCCGCTTCGGCGACCCCGAGACCCAGGTCGTGCTGCCGCGGCTGCGCACGCCGCTGTCGCGGCTGCTGCTGGCCGCGGCATCCGGCACCCTCGAGGACGAGCCCCAGCCGGAATTCTCGGACGAGGTCGCGATCACGGTCGTCCTCGCGAGCGAGGGCTACCCCGAGGCGCCGCAGACCGGTCGCCATCTCGACGGCCTCGCGGATGCCGCGGCGGTCGAGGGCGTCCGCCTCGTGCATGCCGCGACGGCAGGACCGGATGCTCCGGGCGGAGCCCTCGTGGCATCCGGCGGTCGCGTTCTGAACGTCGTCGCCACCGCGGCCGACTTCGGCACGGCCCGTGCCCGCGCCTATGACGCGCTCGGCCTCATCACGCTCGACGGCGGCCACTTCCGCCACGACATCGCCGCCCGCGTGGCCGAGTAGATCGGCGCGTCCGTCACGGATGCAGGCACGACGAACGGATGCAGGCGCGTCCCGCGGCGTGTCCGCCTGCGGGCGTGCACGCCGCCTGCATCCATGACCCCCGGTACTAGAGCGCGACCCAGTAGCGGCGCAGCAGGGGGTGGCCGTTCTCGCTGGCGTCGATGACGTCCTGCAGCACGCCGCCGGCGCCCTCGATCGTGCGGAACGAACCGGGGTTGTCGTCGTCGCAGGTGATCATGACGCGGTCGTAGCCGTCCGCGCGCGCCTTGTCGAGCACCATCCGGAGCGCGGTCTTCACGATGCCCTCGCGGCGGCGGGACGGGCGCACCGAGTACCCGATGTGCCCTCCGACCCGGCGCAGGAAGTCGTTCAGCTCGCGACGGAAGGCGATGAAGCCGACGACCTCGTCGCCATCGGTGATCCAGTAGTAGTCGCAGGGCACGTGACCGTCGGGCAACTCCGCGCCGCGACGTCCGTACAGCTCCGCCATCGCGACGAACGACTCGGCCGCCGCCCGATCCGGCGTGATGTCGTCGCTGAGTCCGGCGCCGTCGATGTGCGCACCGCCGAACTCGGTGACGGCCTCCGCCCAGGAGTCGACGAGATCCAGCGAGGGGGACGAGAGTGCGATGGCCATCCCCCATCTCACCATGCCGTGCGACCTCAGCCGCGACGGACGAAGAACCAGTTCGCGAAGAACCAGCAGGCGGCGAGGGCGAGGAACATCCCGATCGCCATGAAGCGCCCGGTCTGACCGATCTCCGCGATCGCGACGACAGCCAGCTGCACGATGCTGAGCACCAGGGCGACCGCGCCGACCACGGCGAGGCCCTTCACGCCGGCGGCACGGTCTCGCTCGTCGGCCCACTCCAGTGCGTTCACGCGCTCCAGGTCGCCGGAGCTGCCCCGACGCGCGGCGATCGCACCGATGCCGCCGATGAGCCCGCCCGCGAGCAGAGAGGTGCCGACGACGGTCGCGCCGAGCGCGTAGGAGAGCACGGAGCCGATCAGGCACAGCGCGACGAGCGCGGTGTTCACCGCCGACATCGGCCAGCGGAAGCGCCGACGCTCCTCGGGTTCATCCGTCGACATCGAACATCTCCTCCACGGTGGAGCCGAAGTGGCGCGCGAGGTGCACGGCGAGGGTCAGCGACGGGTCGTAGCGCTCGGTCTCGATCGCGTTGATCGTCTGCCGCGAGACGCCGACCGCGACCGCGAGCGCCTGCTGCGAGAGCCCGCGCTCGGTTCTGAGCTCTTTGACCCTGCTGCGCACGTCTCAACCGTAGGGCAACACGCCCGAGATGTAAAGCTCACTTGACACACCTTCGAGATGTAAAGCATGCTTTCCATGTCAAACACACTTTACACCGGAGGTAAACATGCACGACGCACTCGTCGACTTCACCCAGTCCCTTCCCGTCTGGCTGCAGTGGCTGGGCGTGATGGCCGCCGCCGCCATCCCCTTCGTCGAGTCGCACTTCGGCACCCTGATCGGCGTCGTCGCCGGCCTGCCCGTTCCGGTCGCCATGCTGGCGGCGATCGCCGGCAACGCGATCTCGATGCTCGCGTTCGTGTTCGCCGCATCCGCGGCCCGCCGCAAGGTGCTCGCCCGGCGCGGCGCGAGCTCCGAAGACGCTGAGGAGCCGTCGGCCCGCAGGCAGAAGGTGAAGCGGATGCTCGAGCGCTTCGGCGTCCCCGGCGTGAGCCTGCTCGGTCCGATGGTCGTGCCGAACCAGTTCACCTCCAGCATCCTGGTCTCGCTCGGGGCGAACCGCACCAGGGTGATCATCTGGACGCTGGTGTCGATCGTGATGTGGTCGGCGATCTTCGCCCTGATCGCTCAGGCCGGCGTCATGCTGCTGAACTGATCCGGCATGCGGAGAGGGCCGCCAGGGGACATCCCCGGGCGGCCCTCTTCATGCTGTGGGCGTCAGCGCAGCTCGTCCTCCGGCTTCGGCGTGTACTTGCCGAGGAACAGGGATGCCACCAGCGCCACGACCATGATCGAGGCGGGCAGCAGCATGGTCTGCGCCATGCCGGTCGAGAAGCCCGTGGCGACGAAGTCGGGCAGCTGCCCGCCGCCGCCGATCCCGGCCGGAGCCTTGTCGAGCCCGGGCAGGTTCGCCTCGAGGCGCGCCTGCATGAACGCGGCGATCGCCGAAGAGCCGACCACGGAGCCGATCGTGCGAGTGGTGTTGTAGATGCCCGCACCGGCGCCGGCCTGGCGCGGAGGCAGGCGGCGGGTCGCCGTGGTGGCCAGCGGCCCCCACATGCCGGC
>JAITUD010000515.1 GCA_031286555.1 Microbacterium sp.
GCTTGGTGAAGTGCGCGTCGGCCTTGATCAGCGCCTCGTCCATGAACACGGGCGCGTACCGCGGGCGCTCGGCCCCGGCATCCCCGTGCGGGTAGCGCAGCGCCGCGCCGACGATGAACGCGATCAGCTCCTGCGACTCACCGCCGGACTTCTCACCGATGTGGTCGTACAGGGCGACGTGGGTCTTGGTGTCGACCGTGACCCGCTCCGCGCTCACCCGCACGTGGTTGCGCACGTCGATGAGGTCGGCGAAGTCGGGCGCGGAGCGCCGCAGGTGCCCGATCAGGCGCGACATCCGCCGGTAGGCGTGCTCGCGCTCCTGGTCGGTCGACGCGTTCTCGATCAGCCCCCGCACCTCGCGGAGGTCGCGGCGGAACCGCTTGCGCGCCTCGGACTGGCTCTCGCGCGTGGTGATCTGCAGGCGGTGGTGGTCGTCGTAGAACGGCAGGTCCTGCATGATGCCGTTGATCGGCTCGATCCGCTCGCGGATCTCCCGCAGCGCGCGCCCCAGGGTGGAGTCGAGGTTCGTGAGGTCGTTGCCGGAGAGGTGCACCAGGCTGTCCCGCCACTCGCTCTCGAGGCGGTGCAGCCCGCTGGTCTCGAGCGCGTCGAGGATGTTCTCGAAGTCGTCGACGTAGAGGTCGGGGTCGGCGAGCAGGTTCGGATTGTCCCAGCGCTCCAGGAATCCGGCCATCAGGCGGCGCATGGCCTCGCGCTGTTCATGATGGGCGTCGAAGGCGGCGGAGCGGTCCTCGGTGAGCCTGGTGCCCGCGGTGCCGAGCGCACCGTCGAAGCGCTCCAGCAGCACCGATGGCGCGGCCTTGGCGGATGCCGGGGTCGCGAAGCGCTCGTCCAGGTACTGGGCCTGCTCGGAGTCGACAGCGCGGCCGGCCTCGGCGGCCTCATCGATCAGCGCCTGCCCGGCGTCGACGTCGTCGGTGATCCGCGCCCAGCGGTCCTCGACCTGCTGGCGCTCCGAGCTCGCGGCGCCGATCTCTTCGCGCAGCCGCACGAGCAGCTTCTTGGACTTCTCGATCTGCGCGGCGATCCCGGCGATGTCGGGGTTCTCTTCGCCGACCTCGGCCTCGATGCGTCGCCAGCGCTCCTGCTCCGCGGTCACAGCGTCGACATCGACGTTCTCCCAGACGACGTCGACGATCCGCCCGAAGGCGGCGCGCTCCGCGTCGAAGCGGTCCAGCGCGGTCTCGGCGGCGGCCACCTCCGCATCGGCACGCTCGAGCGCAGGCTGCAGCTCGCGGACCGCCGCCTCCAGCTCGCGCAGGCGGGTGCGGTTCGAGAAGCCGAGCACGTTCGCCCTGCCGTGGCCACCGTGCGCGCCCTGATCGCCGCGGGACATCTGCCCGGTGATCGTCAGGGCCTGATCGTGGCGGGTGAGGTCTGCCGCGGAGTTCACGCAGACGAAGTCGAAGCGCTCGGCGAGACGCACCTGCAGCCAACCGGTGAACGGCGTGTCGGCGTAGTCGAGGCGGCCGGGCATCCGGTCCTCCGCTCCCCCGCCGCTGGCGCGCAGACCGGTGTGCACGCCCTGGTAGGTGAGCCTGCGCGGGGTGCGCACGCCGTCGATCGCGGTGCGGAACCGGTCGAGGTCGGCCGTGTCGATCAGCACGGTGGTGGCGAAGCCGCCGAGCGCCAGGTTGAAGGCCTCCCGCCACGGCTCGTACTCGGTGCGCACCTCGATCAGCTCGCCGACGAAGGGCAGCTGGTGCGGCTCGAGGCCCGCCGCCTCGGCGAGCAGCTCCCGCGAGCGGTAGAGATCCGCGGGGATGTTGCCGGCGAAACCGGATGCCTCGTCGAGCGCGCGCTCGCGCTGAGCGAGTTCGCTCTTCAGTCCGTCGCGGGTGCGCCGGGCCTCGGCCCACGTCTCGCGGGCGCTGCCCTTCGCATCCGCGTCGGCGAGCATGGCGCGACCGCGGGCGACGATCTTCTCGAACTCCGCCCGGCCGCCTGCTTCGGCTCCGAGCACTCGAAGGTCGTCGTCGAGGCGCTCCCGCTGGGCGCGCGCCTCGTCGAGGCGGTGCTGCACGCCGCGCAGCTCGCGCTGCGCGGTCTCGAGGCGGTCACCACCCCGCTCGCGCAGCAGGTCGCGCAGGCCGTCGTGCTCGGTCTCGGCGGCATCCGCCTGTACGCGCTTCTCGCGCACCTGCGCGTCGAGCTCGCGCCGGCGGTCGCGCAGCTCATCCTCGACCTCGCGGAGCAGGTCCATCCGCCGCTCCGCCTTCCACAGCGAGGCGATCGCGGACGGATCGTCGAAGACGCCGACCGCGTCGATCAGCAGCATCCGCTCCGCGGCGCCGTCGATGCGGCGGCGCAGGTCGCGGATCGGCTCGAGAGCGGCGACCTGCTGGCGTGCCACCAGCATGCGCTGCTTGGTGCTCTCCAGCTCGTCGAAGTGCTGCACCACCGCGTCCGCGGT
Organism: Microbacterium sp.; assembly: GCA_031286555.1. Taxonomy (GTDB): domain Bacteria; phylum Actinomycetota; class Actinomycetes; order Actinomycetales; family Microbacteriaceae; genus Microbacterium. Next base: position 2,435 of record JAITUD010000515.1, read on the forward strand.
GCGCATCGTCTCTGGCTCCTCGAGCACGAGACGCTTGTAGAGGTCGTCGACCGTGGTGATCTGCTGGCCGGCCTGGATGCGGGCGAGCAGGCTCATCGCGTTCGCGCCGGCGCCGGCCGCGCCGATGCCCAGCACCGAGTGCAGCCGAGCGGAGAACTCGCGATCGGTGCCGACCGGCTCGAGTCCGGCGGCGCGGACGGATGCGTCGGTGAGCCGCTGCGCGGCGGCCTTCTCCAGCTCGGCGAGATCGAAGGCGCTGTTCACCGTCGCGCGCACGCGCACCGTGTCCTCGAGCACGCGGGCGCCGGCCGGGATGTACCAGGCGCGCACCGCGGTGAACCGGGAGTCGTCGTGGTCGCGCCAGGTCATCGCGATCGCGGTCCAGGTGTCCTCCCCGTCGCCGCGGAGCACCTGCACCTTGGTGCCCTCCTCGGTGCGGGTCTCGTCGAGCTTGCCGCGGCCGTAGGAGAGCACGTTGCGCTGCTCGTCACCGCGCGGCCGGCCGGTGACGCCGCCGTTCGACGCGCCGTTGAAGGGCGTGGTGTGCGGCATCATCAACGCGATGTACGCATCCATCAGGGTGGACTTGCCCGAGCCGGATCCGCCGCAGAGCAGCGTCGCGGCGGGCGAGAAGCGCACCCGGTGCGGGCCGCCGTCGTAGCCGCCCCAGTTCACCAGCTGCAGGTCCGAGGCGACCCACTGCTGCCCACGGGAGGCCTCCGGGATGAGGCCGAAGAGTGTGTCGATCATGGTCATGACAGAACGTCCTCCAGGGCCTCGGCGTCATCGGCGGGCGCGGCGTCCGCGGCATCCGACCCCGCCAGCCGCTCGGCGGCGGTCTCACGCAGCCAGTCGCGCAGCTCGGTGAGCTTCTCGGCGCTCAGCACGACCTCGACGAGCGGGCCGATCCGGTAGCGGCCGGTGGTCTCCTCGCTGATGATGCCGTCGTTCG
>JAITUD010000518.1 GCA_031286555.1 Microbacterium sp.
GTGCGTCAGCGGACGACGACCGCGAGCACGTCGCGAGCCGACAGGACGAGGAACTCGTCCGCGCCGAACTTGACCTCGGTGCCGCCGTACTTGCTGTAGAGCACGCGGTCGCCGACGGCGACGTCCAGCGGGACGCGGTTGCCGTTGTCGTCGATGCGGCCGGGGCCCACGGCCACGACCTCGCCCTCCTGGGGCTTCTCCTTGGCGGTGTCAGGGATGACCAGGCCACTCGCGGTGGTCTGCTCGGCCTCGACCTGCTTGATGACGATGCGGTCCTCGAGCGGCTTGATGGAAACCGACACGGTCTACCTCTTTCTCGGCTGAACAATCAGAAGACTGGTTAGCGCTCTCAGGGGGAGAGTGCTAATGCCAGTGTAGGCGGTCGGCTGGCACTCACGCAATGCGAGTGCCAGCATCCTGCGCTCCGGTGACGGCCCCGGCACTCACCGTCTGCGGTCGAGATAGGTGAGGACGGCGAGCACGCGGCGGTGCCGGCTCTCGGTGGGGTCGAGTCCGAGCTTGGTGAAGATGCTGCCGATGTGCTTGTGCACGGCGTTCTCCGTCACGAACAGGCGCTCGCCGATCTGCCCGTTGCCCTGCCCCGAAGCCATCAGCGCCAGCACCTCGAGCTCGCGGGGCGTGAGCCGGTCGAGCGGATCATGCGGACGCGGGGCCAGCAGCTGCCTGATGACCTCCTCATCCATCACCGTGCCGCCCTCGGCGACCGCGGTGACGGCGTCGACGAAGGCGCTCACCCGCGACACGCGATCCTTCAGCAGGTAGCCCACGGCGCCGCGCTCGTCGGCGATCAGCTCTCTGGCGTACTCCTGCTCGACGTACTGCGACAGCACGAGGACCGCGAGCCGCGGGTGCCGCGTACGTGCCTCGAGCGCGGCGCGGATCCCCTCGTCCCGGAAGTCAGGGGGCAGCCGGACATCCACCACGGCGACATCCGGCCGGTGCTCGTCGACCGCGTCGAGGAACGCCGGCGCATCTCCGGCGACGGCCGCCACCTCGAGCCCGCGAGTGGTGAGGATCAGCGCCAGGCCCTCTGCCAGGAGCACGTTGTCCTCGGCGATCACGACCCGCACGGCAGCTCCACTCTGACGAGCGTGCGGCCGTCCTCGCGTGCGAAGTCCGCTGTGCCGTCGAGCGCCGCGACCCGCCGCCGGATACCGCGGAGCCCAGACCCGCTCTCCTCGTCGAGTCCGCCGACGCCGTCGTCGCTCACCGACGCGGTGAGGATGCCGGAGGGCAGGCGCTGCACGACGATCTCGGCATCGGTCGCACCGCTGTGCTTGCCGATGTTCGCCAGCGCCTCCGCGATCACGAAGTAGGCCGCGGCCTCGACCGCCGCCGGCAGCTGCCCGAGGGGTTCGATGCTCACGCGCACCGGGACCGCGGAACGGGTGGCCAGTGAGCGCACGGCGCCTTCGAGCCCGCGGTCGACGAGGATCGGCGGATAGATCGTCCGCACCACGTCGCGCAGCTCGACCATCGCGCCCTCCGCGACTTCGTGCGCCTCCGCGAGCAGACGCGACACGGTCTCGGGATCCTCGGCCTCGCGGGCCAGGCCGATGCGCATCGACAGAGCGACCAACTGCGCCTGCGCTCCGTCGTGCAGGTCGCGCTCGATGCGGCGGAGCTCCGCGCCGTGCGCGTCGATCACACCGGAGCGGGTCTCCTCGACCCGGCTCACCCGTTCTGCGAGCACCTCCGTGCGGGAGGGCGTCAGGAGACGCCGGGTCATCCGGGCGTGCGGCGTCGCGAGGAGCACAACGAGCACACTGAGCAGCAGGCCGCCGGCGAGCTGGATCGCTCCGAGGCCGAGGGCTTCGCTCCATCCGGTCACGGCGACCCCGAGGAACTGCACCGACGCCCCGGCGGGCAGCGCCCACCACAGCGCGAGCATCGCGACGGTGCCGAGCACGATTCCGACCGCGGCCAGCGCGAGCACGCCCAGCACCGTCGCGGTGACGGCGTCCACGGCGAGCCAGCGGACGTCGCGCCAGGTGGCCGGATCCTGCAGCTGCGCGCGGAGCACGGCCGGCCCGTAGCCGGGGTGCGGTCGGCGCGCGGCGGTCCGCGGCTGCCGGATGACGGCACCGGCACGGTCGTCGTTCGCGTCGGCCCAGCGGGCGAGCAGCCGCAGAAGCACGGGCAGCACCGCGAAGCCGACCAGCACGAGGCACAGCACAGCGCCCGTGATCAGCACCGAGAGCCCCACCATGTTGATGATCCCGGCACCCAGCCCGATCAGCGAATATCCGATGGCTCCGGCGGCTCTCCGAAGTCGTGTACGCATGTCTCTCCTCATCACATCGTGGCCGGTCTCGGCCGCGGGAGTATCCAGCGTGACATCGGGCGGCACCCCGGCACACTACAGCTGACTGGAGGATTCTCGCTCCGGTCCGCTGCCCCTGCGGATGGAATCCGTAGGCTGAAGGGGTGGAGATGACCGAGCTGACCGCGCTGCTCACCCGCGACGGACTGGCGCTGCTCGACGAAGTCGGGCAGATCACGTCTGCCGCGGAGGTCGCGAAGACCGTGTCGCGGCTGCGCGCCGCCGGGCACTCGCCCGACCTGGTCTCGGCCGTCGTCGGCCAGGCCCACCTCCGAGCGAAGGCGCAGGCCAAGTTCGGCGAGTTCGCCGACCGGATGCTGTTCACCCGCGCCGGTCTCGAGCAGGCGACGCGCCTGAACGTCGCGACGCTGCACGCGGTGCGCATGCGTCAGGCGGGCATCACGCACGTCTCCGATCTCGGATGCGGGATCGGCGGCGACGCCATGGCGTTCGCCGGCGCGGGCCTCGCCGTGCACGCCGTCGACGCCGACGACGTCACCGCGGCGATCGCCGCCTACAACCTCGCGCCCTTCGGCGACGATGTCACGGTGTCGCACGGCACGGCGGAGGAGCACGCGGATGCCGCAGAGGGCGCCGTCTGGCTCGACCCGGCCCGCCGCACCGCCGGGCATTCCGAGACGCAGCGCACCGCGGCATCCGACTGGTCGCCGTCGCTGGACTGGTGCTTCGACCTGGCTGCGCGGGTGCCCACCGGCATCAAGCTCGGCCCCGGCCTCGACCGCGACCTCGTCCCCG
>JAITUD010000524.1 GCA_031286555.1 Microbacterium sp.
GACGCCTCCTTCTGCCCGCGCTCCACCTCACTGAGGTAACCGAGGGCGACGGATGCCTTTCCCGCGACCTGCCGGAGCGTGCGCCCCTTCTGCAGGCGGAAGTCCCTCAGCACATCGCCGATCTCCTGTCGTACAAGGATCATCGGAACCTCCCCTCCATCGTCTCCGCCGGCTGTTGCGCCGAACGGATCGCCAGTCTAACCCCACCTGGCGTCTTCAAATCTACTGTTTCTCTCTGTGGTTCAGTTGTGAGCGTTCGCTCCGTCATCAGCACATCAGGGAGAACCGACGCCGCCCCGTCGCTATTCCCGGACCAGTTCGAGTGCCGCGGCGATCGCGGCATTCACGCTGCTGCGGCGCACCTGCTCCCGGTCGCCGTCGAACACGAAGGACCGCACGGACAGCGCGAGCGGAGTCACGACGCCGATGTGCACAGTCCCGACCGGCTGCCCGTCCGGGGAGTCGGGACCGGCGATGCCCGTGGTGCTGATGCCCACGTCGGCGGGGTGCCCTGCGACCTGCACGGCATGCCGCACGCCGTCGGCCATCTGCGCGGCGACCTGCGGATGCACCGGTCCGTGCGCGTCGAGCAGCTCCTGGTCGACGCCCAGCACACTGTTCTTGACCGGCGTCGCGTAGGCGACGATCGCGCCCAGCAGGGCGTTGGAGGCACCGGGCACCGACACGAGTTCGGCCGACACCGCTCCCCCGGTCAGCGACTCCGCGACCCCGAGGGTCCAGCCACGACGCCGCAGCGCGGCGATCAGGGCGTCGGCGTCGCTCATCGGCGTGCCGTGCGCGACCCGCGCACCTGCGCGACGATGTAGTCGACGCCGCTCGCGACGGTGAGCACCAGTGCGGTGATCATCAGCGTCTGCGTGACGATGATCCACGCGGGCATTCCGACCAGCACGTGCAGGGGCAGCAGCGCCCAGCTCAGCGCGACGGCCTGCACGACGGTCTTGATCTTGCCCATCCACGCCGCAGCGACCACGTGCTCGCTCCTGATCATGAGCCGGTGCACGGTGATGCCCCACTCCCGGATCAGGATGATGATCACGATCCACCACGGCACCTCGGCCAGGATCGCCAGGCCGATGAACCCTGCGCCTGTGAGGAGCTTGTCGGCGATGGGGTCCCAGAGCTTGCCGAAGTCGCTGACGATGTCGTACTTGCGGGCCAGGAAGCCGTCGACCCAGTCGGTCGAGATCGCGATCACGAACAGGATGGCGGCGACCCAGCGCAGCACGGGCTGCGCCTGCCCATAGGTGCCGCCCATGAGAAGCAGCACGAAGAACACCACCGCGAGCGGGATGCGGGCGACGGTGATCGCGTTGGGGAGTTGCCTGGGAATCGCCACGAACCGATCCTATCGATCAGTCCCGCCCGGTCAGCCCCCAGGCGTCCTCGTCGCCGTCGCTCTCGACGACCGGCAGGCCCTCGTACTGCGCCTCGATGGGGTCGGTCGGGTACGGGTCCGCAGCATCCGCGACGGGTGCCTGCGGTGCTGCCTGCGGAGCGGCGGCCGGCGTCGGCGCGGGCGCGCCGCGCAGCCGGGCGATCACCTCGGGCAGCTGCTCACCCGTGACCAGGACGTCGCGGGCCTTCGATCCCTCGGAGGGGCCGACGATCTCACGCGACTCGAGCAGATCCATCAGGCGGCCGGCCTTCGCGAACCCGACGCGCAGCTTGCGCTGCAGCATCGAGGTCGAGCCGAACTGCGAGGTGACGATGAGCTCGGCAGCCGCCAGCAGCAGCTCGAGGTCGTCGCCAATGTCCTCGTCGACCTCCTTCTTCGCAGCCCCCGCGGCCTCCTGCACGTCCGGACGGTATTCCGGGCGGGCCTGACCGGTGACGTGCTTGACGACCGCGTCGATCTCGCTCTCCTGCACCCACGCACCCTGCAGCCGGAACGGCTTGGACGAGCCCATCGGCGAGAACAGCGCATCGCCCTGACCGATCAGCTTGTCTGCACCCGGGCTGTCCAGGATGACGCGACTGTCGGTGACGCTGGTCACGGCGAACGCCAGGCGCGACGGGACGTTGGCCTTGATCAGACCGGTCACGACGTCGACGCTCGGTCGCTGCGTGGCGAGCACGAGGTGGATGCCGGAGGCGCGGGCCAGCTGGGTGATGCGGACGATCGAGTCCTCGACGTCGCGCGGGGCGACCATCATCAGGTCGGCGAGCTCGTCGACCACCACCAGCAGGTACGGGTAGGGCTTGAGCACTCGCTCGCTGCCCGCGGGCACCTCGACCTCGCCGGCGCGCACCGCGCGGTTGAAGTCGTCGATGTGGCGGAAGCCGAACGACGCGAGGTCGTCGTACCGCATGTCCATCTCCTTCACGACCCACTGCAGCGCCTCGGCGGCCTTCTTCGGGTTCGTGATGATGGGCGTGATCAGGTGCGGAACGCCGGTGTAGCTCGTGAGCTCCACGCGCTTCGGGTCGATGAGCACCATCCGCACGTCGGCGGGACGCGCCCGCATCAACAGGCTGGTGATCATCGAGTTCACGAAGCTCGACTTACCGGAGCCGGTCGAACCGGCCACCAGCAGGTGCGGCATCTTCGCGAGGTTGGCGACGACGAAGTTGCCGCCGACATCCTTGCCGACGCCGATGGTCAGCGGATGCGTGCTCTTCTGCGCCGCGGGCGAGCGCAGCACATCACCGAGCGAGACCGTCTCGCGGTCGGTGTTGGGGATCTCGATGCCGATGGCGCTCTTGCCGGGGATCGGCGAGAGGATGCGCACGTCGTTGGATGCCACCGCATAGGCGAAGTTGTTGCTCAGCTGCAGGATCTTCTCGACCTTGACGCCGTGACCGACCTCGACCTCGTACTGCGTGACCGTCGGGCCGCGCGAGAAGCCGGTGACCTTCGCGTCGACGTTGAACTGCGTGAGCACGTTCGTGATCTGCTGCACGATGCGATCGTTCGCCTCGGAGCGCGCCACCGAGGGCGGCCCCTCCGCGAGCACCGCGGGGGGAGGCAGCACGTAGGGCGCGGCCGGCGGCTGCGGGCCGTTCTGGCCCGGGCCCTCCGTGCCGAAGCCGTCGAAGCCGGGCAGCTCCCCCGTCGTGCCGGAGTCGTCCAGCAGCGCCGTGGCGCTGTTCTGCTCGTCGAGCAGCTGCGTCAGTGCGCTGACGTCGGTGAGCACCTCGGTCGCGGCATCGGACGGGTCCTCGACGATGACCGCCTGATCGTAGGCGGCTTTGACGGTCGGCTCGTCGAGCAGCTTCGTGATCGCCTTCGAGTCGACTGCGTCGTCGGGATCCTCCTCGCGGCCGGTCTTGTTGCGCCGCCACCACGGCAGCACGCCGTCGTCCTCGTCGGGCGTCTGCTCGGCGGCATCCGCCGTCTTCTCGGTCTTCTCGCGGCGCTCCGCGCCGAACATCCAGGCGTACAGGTCGCCGAGGCGCTCGCCGATGCGGTTCGGCGGGGTCTTGGTGATGATCAGCAGGCTCAGCGCGATGAGGAGCCCGAGCACGATGTATGCGAAGACCTGGCCGAGGAAGAGCAGCGGCTGCCCGATCATCCAGCCGAACAGACCGCCCGCCTGGCTCAGCTCGGGCATGCCGTCGCGGGGCTGCGGCCAGACCATCTCGCCCTTGGGGTTGAGGCTGCCGGAGGCGACGTGGCAGATGCCCGCGATGCCGAGGATCAGCAGGCCGAAGCCGATGCCGATGCGCCCGTTGTCGTGCACGGACGACGGATGCCGGAACAGCCAGCCCGCGAGGAACAGCAGCAGCACCGGCATGAGGAACGCGGTGCGACCGACGAGCCCGCCGACCGAGTAGGCCGAGATCTGCGCGGCGACGTCGTTGCCGATGAAGAACCACTCCACCACCGCGCCCATGCAGGCGAGCAGCACGAGGAAGAACGGGAAGCCGTCGCGGCGCTGGTCCTTCTCGAGCGTCTCAGGGCCGAAGGCGCGGAACAGCCCGCCGACGCCGTGCGCGATGCCCATCCACATGCGCAGACCGACCGACGGCTTGTCCAGCTCGTCGACGTACTTCTTCGGCGCGGGAGCCGACTTCTGCGACCTCGATGACGAGGATCGCGAGGTGGACTGCCGCGGAGCGCTCTTGGAAGAGCCCGCGGACGCGCGCTCGGACTTCGTGGTGCTCCTGGCCATGGTTCTACGGTATTCCCGGCCACCGACAAAACCCCGCAATGACGCGGGTGGGCCGGGAATCGATGCGTGATCGCGACCGATTCCCGGCAACCGATCCGGGTTACGCCTCGATGACGAGCGGGACGATCATCGGGCGGCGACGCAGCTTCTGGTTGACCCAGCGGCCGATCGTGCGGCGAACGACCTGCGAGAGCGCGTGCGTGTCGCGCACGCCGTTGCCGGAGGCCTCCTTGAGCGCCGCGACGATCTTCGGGGCGACGTCGTCGAACACCGCGTCGTCCTCGGCGATGCCCCGCGCGTGGATCTCCGGGCCGGAGATGATGCGGCCGGTGGCGGCGTCCACGACGACGATGACCGAGACGAA
>JAITUD010000095.1 GCA_031286555.1 Microbacterium sp.
GCGCCCTCTCCGCGGACCGCCGTGAACAGCTCACCGAGTGCGGGGGCGCAGACCGCGGCGGCGACGCCGGTCCATGCCTCGGGCTCGGGCACTCCCTCGACGACGGCGATGCTCACCGAATACGCGGGGATGCCATAGCTGTAGTTGACCGTGCCGTCGATCGGGTCGACGACCCACGTCAGGCCGCTCGAGCCTCCCGCAGCACCGGACTCCTCGCCGAGGAATCCGTCATCGGGACGCTCCGCCGCCAGCCGGGCGCGGATCAGCGCCTCGACCTCACGGTCGGCGTCGGTGACGATGTCGGCAAGCGTCGACTTCGTGGCGGCGCGGTGCACGCCCTCACGACGCCGACGCGCGGCGAGCTCTCCCGCCTCGAGCGCGATCTCTGCGGCGAGCGCGCCGAGTTCGATGTCGGTCATGAGACTCCTCCTGGTCGGCCGGGCCTCCAGTCTCTCGCACCGGCCACGGATGCAGGCAGATCGAACGGCTGCAGGCAGGAACCCGGCCCGAACCGCCCACATCCGGACGGCCCGCCTGCACCTGTGACGCCGGCCCCGCCCCGCCGCCCGGGCTCAGCGAGCCGAGCGGGCGGCGAAGGCCGCGACGCGTGCCTTCGCGTCGGCCGTCTCGAAGGATGCCCCGATCGAGAGCGCCTCCTCCTCGAGCTGCTCGTGGAAGGTGCGCTCGGGCTGCGAGCGAACCAGGCGCTTCGCGTGACCATAGGCACCGGCGGCGCCGGCCAGCCAGAACCGGGCGATCTCCTCGGCGCGCGCCTGGACAGCGGCGGCCTCGGCCGCGGCATCCGCTCCCTCACCGGCAGCGACCGCCTCGGCGACGAGACCCCACTCGACAGCCTCTGCGGCGCTGAGCATGCGGTCCTGCAGCACCAGCTGCAGCGCGCGACGCTGGCCGATCGCGTCCGCGAGCTGTGCCGAGACCGACAGGTCGGGGGTGAGCCCGATGTTCGCGTACAGGCTGCCGATCTTCGAGTGCGCACCGACGACCGCGTAGTCGCTGCACATCAGGATGCCGAGGCCGCCGCCGGCGGTCGTGCCGTGCGCGGCCGCGACGACCGGCTTCGCCGAGTCGGTGAGCGAGCGGATGCCCTCGTTGATCACCCGCGCGAACGCGGTGATGTCCTCGCCGCCACCCATCTCGGTGGCCATGTCGAGCACATCCCCGCCGGCGCAGAACGACGGCCCGGCCGCGTCGATCAGGATCGCGCGCACATCATCGCGGGCGACGGCCTCGGCGGTGGCATCCCGCCAGCCGTAGGCGAGATCGCCGTTGAAGGCGTTCAGCCGCGCGGGCCGGTTCAGGGTGAGCCGTGCGAGGCCCTCGTCGACAGTGAACAGGATGGGCTCGCCCATGGCGTCTCCTTCGGTGCGTACGGGTGCCTCCAGCGTATCCGCGGGACTGAGTCGCCGCACCTATGACACTCAGTCCTCCAGCACGCGCCCCACGAGGTCGTGCATCCGTCGGCGGGTGCCGTCCAGCCGCATGTCCACCTGCCCCGGTGCGAGCACCTCGTTCGGAGCGAGCGGATGCGCCAGCCGGACGTTCTCGTGACAGGAGAGGTCGGCGCACACATAGGTGCCGACCGTGTCGCCGCGGCGGCCGCGATCGCCCACTCGCCGCGCGGCCCACAGCGCGACCTGGTTGCCGGGCTGCATGGTGTGGCAGATGTTGCACATGCCCGACCGCGTGCGACCGGCACCGGCGGTCTGCAGCACGATGCCGACGGTGCGCCCCTCGTGCTCGAGCAGCACGTATCCCCGCTTCGACGACGAAGGGTCGCGCCAGGCGAAGAAGTCGAGATAGTCCCAGTCCGTGAGCAGGAAGTCGTGCGGCAGCTCGATCAGTCGCAGCTCGTCATCGGCTGCGTTGACGAAGGATGCCCGGACGTCGGCCTCGGTCAGCGGATGCATCGACTCAGTCTATGCACGGCGCCGCGGGCGCCCCGGCGGCCTCGCGCGCGTCCCCCTAGGGTGGATGCATGACACGCACCGTCGCGCTCAACTACGCCGCACCGATCCCGGTGGGACATGAGATCGAAGTCACGGTCTTCGCAGACGCCCGGCCCGAGAAGAAGCGCCGTGGCGATGGCCGTTTCGAGCCCTCCTCGTTCCCGATGGTCGTGGACCTGACCACCGGCATCCGCTACCTGAACCACGCGCACGTCTCGACGGCCGGCAACGGCGGCAACAGCTTCCAGGCGAACATCTACCCGCTGCTGCCGCTGCCGTCGCTCGAGGTCGAGCGCAGCTGGCGGGGCCGGGTCACCGCCTGCACCGTGGTCATGGTGGAGGGCCTCGAGAACCAGCACACGATGATCACCTTCGATGAGGACGGTGAGGGCTGAGCGCCGCTCGGTTCACCCGGTCACGTCGAACATGCCGTGCGCACCGCGCTCGGCATCGATCATGAAGTGCGACACGAACGGGTAGTGCCCGGCCTCGGGGAACGTCAGCTCCACGAATCCGCCCTGCGCGGGCATCAAACCGAGAGCCTGTGACCCCGTGTCGGCCGACCTGTTCAGCAGGTAACGACCCTCGGCCCACACCGTGTCGAACTGCCCGCCGATCACGTGGAAGCTCGACGACCGCTCGATCCCGGCATCCAGCACCCATACACGCACCCGCTCGCCGACCTTCGCCGGCAGAGGCGCGTGGTCGTACTGGTTCGCATAGCCGTTGAAGACCACGAGATCGGGATTGCGCGTGGCGATCTTGTCCGCGTCGACCTCGCCGCCGTCGTGGTCGCCGAGGTAGTACTCGCCCTGCACGAGCACGTAGCTGCGATCGACCGCGGGCAGGCCCTTGGGCTCGATCACGACCGCGCCGTACATGCCGTTCGCGATGTGCGCCGTCATCGGCATGGTCGAGCAGTGATACATCCAGATCCCGGCGCGCGTGGCCGTGAACGTGTAGGTCAGGCTCTCGCCCGGCGCGATCGTGCGCATCGGCCTGTCCGGCGCGAGCGACCCGGCGTGGAAGTCGATCGAGTGCCCCATGGTGCCGTCGTTCACGAGCGTGATCTCGAAGGTGTCGCCGACCCGCCCGTGCAGCACCGGCCCGGGCGCGGTGCCGTCGTAGGTCCACAGCGTCTGCGTCACGCCCGGCGCGACCTCGGTCTTCACATCCCGCGCGGTGAGCGTCATCCTGTGGTCCACAGGACCAGCGGATGCCGGGAGCGCCGGCAGCTCGGCGTCGAAGGGCGCGAAGTCCTTGCCGGGGTCGGCCATCAGATCGATGGACCCGGATGCCGCGTGCTCGTCGTGATTCCCCGCATCCGAGGGTCCTGAGGACGTCGCGCCCGTCGCGACGATCGTCATCGTCATGCCCATCGGGCGGGGCCCGATGATCGAGCCCCACCCGTCGAGGCCCTTCGTGATCACGCCGACGTCGAGGGTCTGCTTCTCGCCCGGCGAGAGCCGGCGCCCGGCGATCCCGTTCGCGAAGACCAGGTCGTGCACCTGCTCCTTGTCGGTGTTGGTCAGCTCGATCACCAGCCGCGTGCCGGCCGGCACCTCGATGCGGCTGGGCGTGAAGCGCATGTTCGCGGCCTCGACCTGCACGGTCTTGACCGGAGCATCCGCCGCGCCGACCGGCGCCGCCGACCAGCCGAAGCCGGCGGGATCGGCCGCAGCGGGAACGGCGACCGCGAGCACCACCGCCAGCAGTCCCGCGACCGCCTGCCCCGCGCGACGACCGCGCGGCTGCTCTCCCTCGGGCACGATCGGGCCGCGTCGGCGCTCGCCATCCGGCCCGAGCCGGCTCTCCTCGGGCGTCATCCCCGCGGCTTTCGCCGCGCGCTGCGCGCGCATCGCGAGGAACATGATCGGCAGGAACGACGCCATCGCGATCAGGTAGAGAACGGATGCCACGACGCGGGACACGCTCGACACCGGCAGCGCGCACACGGCGAGTGCGGCGTTCGCGACCGTCACCCGCCAGGCGGCGCCTCGATCGAACGCGGCGGTGCCGACGCGCACCGGGGTCGGACCTCCGCCGAGCACCACCGGCACCAGATAACTGAGTGCGCCGATCAGCACCTGTGCAGCGAACCCGGCGGCGAGGTACGGCACGACGGCGTCGAGGAGCGCGGAGACCGCCGCGAAGCCGGACCCGTCGGCGAACGCGATCACCGTGCCGGCGATGAGCATCGCCACGATCCCGGCCCACCAGACCAGCGCCATTCCCACCGACATCGCCGCGAAGCTGCGCGGCGGCTTGTTCCGCGCCGCGCGCCACAGCGAGACGCCGATCACGGTCAGCCCGCCGAGATAGCCGGCCAGCCCCAGCGCGAGCACCGGCAGCCAGGCGAACCCGGCACCGAATGCCGCGACCGACACTCCGGCGGCGAGCCACGGGAGCGCCCGTGCCGCGCCGTCGGCGGCGTGGGCGTCGGCGCGGGTGCGCAGGATCGTCGGCCACAGCGTGACGACCGTGCCGGCGACGGTCAGCCCGATCCAGCCGAGCACGTTGATCAGGGCGTGCGCGAGCACGAGGTTCGGCAGGTC
>JAITUD010000236.1 GCA_031286555.1 Microbacterium sp.
ATCCGGAATGTGTACGTGGTGCCGGGCGCGAGCCCGGCATCCGAGAAGGAGAACTCGCAGAAGGTGGGGACGCGCGAGACGGTGCCGTAGTCGTTGTCGTCCGAGCGCTGCGCGGTGCCGGGCCGGAGAGTGACCTCGGTGACGACATCCTCGCCCTCGGAGACGCTCAGGACCGCACCGGAGTGCACGAAGAGGTACTGCGCGGAACCCGAGCAGTCGGTCTCCGGCACGCGCAGGGCGCCGTCCCGGACGATCAGGACGGCGTCTCCGGCGCTCTCCGCCTCTGCCTGCCCGGCGCACCCGGTCAGAGCGCCGATGAGGGCGCTGACGGCGATGAGGGCCGCGAGCGGGACGGCACCCGCCCGTGCGGGCCGCCGCTGCGTCCTTGTGGTCATCCTGACATCCTTCCCGATGCACGTGGTGCCCCGCCCTGCGGCGGGACACCACGTGCTCATCGATCGCGATGCGCTCGGGTCAGTTCCCGTTCGCCGCGTTCATCTTGTAGGTGACGGTCTGGGTCGCCGTCGGGTCGTTCTCGCTCGTGATCGTGACGGTGACCGTCCCGCTCGCGTTCGAGGAGTTCCCCGTGCGCTTCACGTACACCGGCACCTGGATCGTCTCGCCCGCCTGGGCGGTGACGATGGAGCTCGGAGTCTGCACCTCCCAGGCGCCCTTCGCCCCGCTGAACGAAGTGGTCACCCGGTAGATGTCGCCGTTGGCACGGGCGTCGGACACGGCTGCACCGGTGTTGGTCACCGGAACGGTCAGCGCGCGCAGACCGTCCTGCATCTTGCCCGACCACACGCCCTTGCCGACCTGCACGCCACGGGCCTGCGGGCCCGCGCTGTCCAGCGATCGCACGGCGACCTTGTAGTGCAGGATGCCGCGGTCGTCGACCTTGCGGTCAACGACGTAGAAGTGCAGGCGGTTGACCTCGTCGACGTACTCGAACTCCGAGCCCGAGTCGTTGCCGGCGTGGAACAGCGCGTCGTTCAGCTGACGCTGGTCACCGCGGGTGATCGGCACCGGCACGCCGTCGGCGCGCACGTAGTCGAGCGTGTCGATGTCCTGCGGGTTGGCGTCGACAGTCCAGATGAACGGGTTGCGGTCGGCGTTCTTCGTCTTGGCGATCATCACGCCGCTGTCGGGCTGGAACGAGTCCGTGCCCATGCGATCGATCACCTCGAGCGTGTAGTTGTCGTACCCGCCGCCGTCGCAGTCCCAGAAGCCCTTCGCGCGGCGGTCGCAGACGTTCTTGTCGCCGCCGTCCAGCTTCAGGTTGACACCGAGCGTGACGCCGTCCTCCTGCAGCTCGCGGGACTGCAGGTCGGTGGTGATCGAGCCCAGCGCCGTCAGCTCGCTGCGAGTCAGGTCGATGTAACTGGACGTGTCGATCATGCCGAGCTTGATCCGGTTGCGCAGCGCGACACCGGCCGGCTGCGATCCACCGGCAACCGAGGGGACGTTCCAGCGCGTGTGCGTGCCGCCGGGACCGTTGAACGATCCGCGGGCGAGCACGTCGAACGGGCCGGAGGTGTCACGCAGCGGTCCGCCGTCGGCGTTGTCGGTGCCGTACGGGTTCCCGTAGTTGTCCGCGATCCCCAGGATGTGCGAGAACTCGTGCGCGAACGTGCCCATGCCGCTGGACTCCGCCTGCGTCGAGTTGCCCGCGCGGATCACGTTGCCGCTGCCGTCGGTGACGGGGAAGTTGGCGTTCGGCCAGTGGCTGACCGCCGCGGCCCAGCTGGTCCACGGGACGTACCGGGTCTTGACCCAGTTGGCCATCTCGTTGCCGTTCTGGTCGTAGGCCTTGCCGTTCGCGTCGCGCGGCGGACCGAACTGGTCGGTCACGTCCTCCTTCGTGGGGAAGAGCATCTGCCCGAACTCCTCCCACGTGCTGGACTCGTCGTGCCCGGCCGTGACGTAGAACACCTCATCGAACTCGCCGAGCGGGTTGGAGTTGCCGATGTCGGCTCCCCAGAGCTTCAGCGCATCGGTGCGGATGTCCTTGTTGCAGGTGTCGCCCTTGGGGCAGAACGCGGCGTTCGGCTTGTTGAACGAGTCGTTCAGGCCGTACTCCTCGATGTTGCCCGGCATCCGATAGGGGCCGAAGGCCTTGAGGTCGACGCTGAGCCGTCCGCCGGTCTGCTCCATCCAGTACTCGTTGATGGTGCGCCCGTGGTTGAGCTCGTTGGGCGTGTTCAGCAGGTTGCGGTAGAACTCCGGGACGCCCTCGCGGGGAACGGAGTTCGCCAGCCCGGAGGGGGTGCCGAACACGTCCGCGTTCTCCTTCTGGCTGATCACGAAGTCCTGGTTCTGGAAGTCGAGCAGGACGATCGCGCCGTTGAAGTGCCGCTTCGAACCCGTGGTCTTGTCCGCCCAGTCGGTGCCCGGGATCGGGGTGTAGTCGTCCCAGGTCATGTCGTCCATGTTGACCCAGTTCTGCGGGTCCACCGGATTCAGGACGTCGGGATCGATGCCGCGGTCGTTCGCCGCCTGTGCGACGCCGCCGCCGCCGAGCAGCATCATGCTGGCCGCGGTGGCGGCGACGACCAGCGCGGCAGCCGCTCGGCGTCTGCCTGACCGCGGGAGGCGGTCGGTCGATGAGGATGCCAAGGCTTTCTCCTTCGCTTCGGTTCGGTGTTGCGCGACTCGTCTCGTCGACGATTGACGAGCGATCGAGAGATCCTCGGTGACCTCGGGCAACGTCAGTAGCATTGCACTGATCTGCGAGTTCATGAAGAGAAATCTAAGAATCAGATGTGAAGCGTAGGGCGAGTATTCGCCAGAGACAGGGCAAATACCAGTTCATAGCCCATAAAAGATGAAAGCGCCCAAGGATGATGTCGTAACAGACACCCGACCTCTAGGCGCGAGTAGAATATTAGTATAAGCTGATCCCACGTCGGCTCCACCGGCGCACACAGCAACGAACGACCGCCGCTGGGTGGTGCTGCAGGGTGAAGCCGCCCTGCGGGCACTGGCGGCGATCGGACCCGACACCAAGGGATACATCTATGTCAATGCAGACATCCAGGCGTGGGCGCCTTCTCGCCACGGTCGGAGCGCTCGGAATCTCGGCACTGGTCCTCGCCGGCTGCGCCAGCAGCACCGGGGACAAGGGCGGCGACAGCGGCAGCGCTTCGGGCGGCACGATCAAGGCGGGCACCACCGACAAGATCACCTCGCTCGACCCGGCAGGCTCCTACGACAACGGCTCGTTCGTCGTGATGAACCAGGTCTACCCGTTCCTGATGAACAGCAAGTACGGCACCGCCGAGGTCAGCCCCGACATCGCCGAGTCGGCCGAGTTCACCACGCCCACCGACTACACGGTCAAGCTCAAGTCGGGTCTGAAGTTCGCCAACGGCCACGACCTCACCTCCAGCGACGTGAAGTACACCTTCGACCGCATGGTGAAGATCAACGACCCGAACGGCCCGGCCGCACTGCTCGGCAACCTCGCCTCGGTCGAGACCCCCGATGAGACCACCGTCGTCTTCAAGCTGAAGAACGGCAACGACCAGATCTGGCCGCTGATCCTCTCCAGCCCGGCCGGCCCGATCATCGACGAAGAGGTCTTCGCGGCCGACAAGGTCACCCCCGACGACGAGATCGTGAAGGGCGAGGCGTTCGCCGGCCAGTACACGATCGACTCCTTCAAGTTCAACGAGCTCATCTCGTACAAGCCGAACCCCGACTACAAGGGCAGCCTGGGCGCGGCCGAGAACAAGGGCGTGCAGGTCACGTACTACGCGGATGCCTCGAACCTGAAGCTCGCCATCGGCAACGGCGACATCGACGTGGCGTTCCGCAGCCTTTCGGCCACCGACACCGAGGACCTGTCCAAGAACGACAAGGTCAAGATCGTCGACGGCCCCGGCGGCGAGATCCGCTACATCGTCTTCAACATCGACACCATGCCGTTCGGCGCGAAGGCCGCTGACGCCGACCCGGCCAAGTCGCTCGCCGTGCGTCAGGCGATGGCCGACCTGATCGACCGCGCCGCGGTCGCGAAGGACGTCTACAAGGACACCTACACCCCGCTGTACTCGTTCGTCGCCGAGGGCATGCCCGGTGCCACCACGCCGCTGAAGGACATGTACGGCGACGGCAACGGCGGACCCGACGTCGACAAGGCGACCAAGGCGCTCGCGGATGCCGGTGTGCAGACCCCGGTCACGCTGAACTTGCAGTACAACGGCGACCACTACGGCCCCTCCTCGGGTGACGAGTACGCCGCGTACAAGACGCAGCTCGAGAAGGGCGGCCTGTTCAAGGTCAACCTGCAGCAGACCGAGTGGGTGCAGTACCAGAAGGACCGCACCGCCGACGTGTACCCGATGTACCAGCTGGGCTGGTTCCCGGACTACTCGGACTCCGACAACTACCTGTCGCCGTTCTTCCTCAAGGAGAACTTCCTCGCCAACCACTACGACAACCCCGCGGTGAACGACCTCATCGTCAAGGAGCAGACCGAGACCGACTCGGCCAAGCGCCTCGACGAGATCGGTCAGATCCAGGACATGGTGGCGAAGGACCTCTCCACGCTGCCGCTCCTGCAGGGCAAGCAGGTCGCAGTCGTGGGCAAGGACGTGAAGGGCACCACCCTCGACGCCTCGTTCAAGTTCCGGTACGCGCCGCTGACGAAGTAACGCGTTCCGCTCCCGGGGATGCTGCTGCGAGGCAGCATCCCCGGGATGCGCTCGCCCGAAGAACGCAAGAACGAGGTACCCCATGACCGTCGATGCCGTCGACGCCCTCACTCCGGTCATGCCCCGCAGCCGGTCCGCCGGCGGCGGGCTGTGGCGCTACATCGTGATCCGGCTGCTGCTGATCATCCCCACCGTCCTGATCCTGGTGACGACGGTGTTCTTCCTGATGCGGATCACCGGCGATCCCATCACCGCCGCCCTGGGCGGACGTCTTCCCCCTGCGCAGCTGCAGCAGCGCATCCACGACGCCGGCTTCGACCGTCCGCTGATCGTGCAGTACCTGGAGTATCTCGGCGGCGTGTTCCGCGGTGACTTCGGCACCACGCTCACCGACCGCAGGCCCGTGATCGAGATCCTGCTGCAGTACGGCTCGGCGACGCTCGAGCTGGCGCTGTACGCCCTGATCGTGGCGCTGCTGATCAGCATCCCGCTCGGCCTGCTGGCCGCCTACCGCCGCGACCGCTGGCAGGATGCCACGCTGCGCGTGATGGCGATCCTCGCCTA
>JAITUD010000241.1 GCA_031286555.1 Microbacterium sp.
TTCGCGACGATCGTCGCCTATCGCGCCCTGGACCGCGAGGCGACCGCCCGCCAGCAGCTGCTCGACGAGTTGACCTCGACCCAGGCCGACCTGTCGGCCGCTCAGCACCGTGCCGGTGCGCTCACCGAGCGGGCCCGGCTGTCGCGCGAGATCCACGACTCGGTCGGCCAGGACCTGTCCAGCAACACCCTGCTGCTGCAGGCCGCCGAGCAGGGCTGGGAGCGCCGGCCCGACGCCGCACGCGACCAGGTGCGCGCCGCCGCCGACACCGCGCGCTCCGCCCTCGACGAGGTGCGCCGCGTGGTGCGCGACCTCGCGCCCACCGAGCTCGACGGCACCGCCGGCTCGCTGCGGGTCGCGGTGGAGCGGGTCGTGACGGATGCTGCGCAACGGGGCCTCGCGGTCGAGTTCCGCAGTCACGGGGAATCCGGAGACGTGCCGCTGCCGGTGGCATCCGCGCTCATCCGCACCGTGCGCGGCGCGCTCGCGAACGTCGCCGAGCATGCGAAGGCGACCCGCACGGTGGTGAGCCTGACCGCTCAGCCCGACGAGCTGCGGCTGGACATCCGCGATGACGGCGTGGGCTTCGACGCCCGTCCCGCAGCGCTGCGCGCCCGTGCGCAGCAGCGCCGAAGCGCCGGCCGCGGCCGGGGCATCCAGGGCATCGAGGAGCGCATCGCGGCGCTCGGCGGCACTCTGACGATCGAGAGCGCACCCGGGGAGGGCACGACGCTGTCGGCCGTGTTCCCGGTGGACGAGGGGGAGAGATGACGCTGCATCTGGTGCTGGTGGACGACCATCCGGTGGTGCGCGCGGGCCTGCGCGCGCTGGTCGAGTCGCAGGACGACCTGCGCGTCGTCGGCGAGGCCGGCGGTGCAGATCAGGCCGTCGAGGTCGTGCAGGCGGAGCATCCGGATGTCGTGCTGATGGACCTCAGCATGGGTGAGGGGCCCGGAGGGATCGAGGCCACCGGGCGTCTGCGCGCGCTGCCCGAGCCACCGGCGGTGCTCGTGCTGACCACCTACGACAGCGAGTCCGACATCCTGCGCGCGCTGGATGCCGGTGCGGGCGGTTACCTGCTGAAGGACTCCCCGCCCGATCAGCTGTTCGCCGGCATCCGCGCCGTCGCCGCCGGGCAGCCGGCGCTCGCACCGTCTGTCGCCGCGGTGCTGATGCGCCGCGCGGCCTCGCCGGAGCCGCGGATGACCGAGCGCGAGGTCGAGGTGCTCGAGCTGCTCGCCGACGGCCTGGGCAACCGCGAGCTCGCGAAGGTGCTCTTCGTGTCGGAGGCGACGGTCAAGTCGCACCTCTCGCACATCTACACGAAGCTCGGCGTCGACACCCGCGCCGGCGCGGTCGCCGCGGCGATCGAGCAGCGCATCATCCGGCGCTGACCGCGTCGCCGCCCCCGGCCCGTGACGGCACCGGAGGCGACGGAGACGGGTCAGCTGTTCTCGCCGACCACGTGGATCAGCTGCCTGGTCTGCGCGGCGATGGCCGTGCGCCAGGCGTCGAAGGTGGCGTCGCTGACGCCGAAGTCGGACTCGAAGTTCTGCATGCCCGGCGTGTGGATGTGCCCGGCCGGGATGTCGAGTCCGAGCCGGTCGCGCAGGAGCGTGTTGCGGTACGCCGACTCGTTCGAGAGGTACGCGCCGCCCGCGCCGTTGCGCGAGCACGAATCCGCCGGAGGCGGGGTCGGCGCGACAGAGGGCGGGTAGGTCGTCTCGCGCTGGGAGACGTTGGTGACCGCAGGCGAGCTGCAGTCCGCGAAGTAGGAGTAGTCCGTGTTCCACACCACGCCGAAGGCGACGGACTCGTCCGGCCAGGTGTCGCCCGGAGGACGCGGGATGTCGGATCCGGTCTTCGCCGCGATCATCTGCGCCATCGGCAGCGTGGCCGAGGTCCACTGCGGCGGGTCGGTCAGCGAGTCGCCGCCGCCCCAGCGCTGCACGACCTGCGTGTTGCAGCCGATGTTGTCGACCGCCAGCTGCGGCACACCGTCCACGGTCGGGCACGGCGCGTACCGGTCGTTGCCGACCGTGACCCCGTGGTAGCGGCCGTTCCACTGCTCCAGGTTGAACTGCGATCCGCCGGCCTGGCTGACCGTGACCGACGCGTCCAGGCCGCCCTTGCCGGCCTTCATGAGCGGGCCGACGGTGTCCTCGAGATATCCGCGCTCGAACTCGGGGTAGTTCACCGGCAGCGTGTACGCCTGGAAGAACACGACGGTGCCGTCGGCGCCGACGTGCTTCGTGCCGTCGATCGAGAGGGCGGTCGCCCCTGACGGGTTCCCGTGCCGGATGTTGTTGCCCACTGTGCCCGCTGCGGGGCCGGTGGTGCCGCCGTCGAGCGTGTACGGGTCGAAGCCGCTGACGAGAACGCGCTTGACCCCCTTGCCCTGCGGGAACGAGATGTCCTTCATCCCGCGGGAGGCCTTGTCGAACGCCTCGACCAGGGCGGTGCGCTGATCGGTGTCGAGTCCGAATGCGGCGTCCCACTGGTGCAGCACGGCCATCGCCTCGATGCGGGTCCAGTACAGCGGGCGGTCATCGCTCGCGGGCAGGTCGCCGGTGACTGCGCCCTTCGACTGCGCCCGCGCGACGGCATCCCGCCAGAGCTGCGTGCCGAGCTTCTCGGCGGCCGCGGTGGCCTGCGCGAGCGACTTCGTCCGGCACAGGCGGTCGGCGAACGACGAGGTCCAGCCGCCGAAGCCGCCGCCCTCGACCATCGTGCGGGCGAAGGTGCGGTCGGCGGGCCTGGTGGGGTCGGCGGCGTCGGGAAGCACGGCCGTGAGGCGCGACTCCTCGACGGTGATCGGCAGACCGGCGTCGGTGCAGCCATCGGGGACGAGGGCCGCGATCGCCGCCGAGACGGCGGTGTCGGCGGGGATGAGCGCGGTCACGGACCGCGGGCCCGCGTCGTCGGCCGGCGATGCCTGGGCGGCGGATGCTCCGGCGAGGAGGGCGATCGGTCCGAGGGCCACGGCGAGACCGAGGGCCACGGCGGTCATGCGGCGGCGTCCACGGGCCGGCGGACGCCCGCTCGAGGGAGGCGCTTCCTGGGGAGGGGAGGCGTGCATGGTTTTCCTTCCGCGTTGAAGGGGACTGCTCTGACCCTTGACACGGTAGCGAATTGTTGAACAATTTCAAGAAGATTGTTCACCACTGCGAGATCCGCTCAGCTCTTGCCCATGCGGGCGAACGCGCCAAGCACGGTGCGCTCGGAGCGGATCAGGTACTGCTCCAGCTCCTCGGCGGCGGCCTCGGGGCCGCGCTCCAGGAACGCGTCCAGCACCGCGCGATTCTTGCGCACGAACGGCTCGTGCAGGGCGCGCGGGTCGTCGATCTCGAGGAATGCCAGGCGCAGCTCGGCTGCGACGTCGCGGTACGTCCGGGCCAGGCGAGGACTGTCCGCCAGGGCGACGATCGCGTCGTGGAAGGCCATGGTCGCGCTGCCGATCAGGCGCCAGTCGGTGCCGGCCAGGTGCGTCTCTGCGGCATCGACCGCCGCGCGCATGAGTTCGACGGCGGGATGCTCGGGCTCGGCCTGCTGCAGTGCGGCGCACTCGATCACGCGGCGGGCGCGATAGATGTCGACCACGTCGGCCATCGAGGGGGAGGCCACCGACACGCCTCGATGCGGCACGTGCTCGATGAGGCCCTGCTCTGCGAGCACGCGGAACGCCTCGCGCAGCGTGTTCCGTGAGACGTCGAGGCGTTCGGCGAGCGCCGATTCGGACAGTCGGGAGCCCGGCGCGAACTCGCCGTCGATGATGCGCTGGCGCAGAGCGTCGGCCAGCGGAGCCGCGTTGGTCATGAGAACCAGGGTATGCGTCCTTCGTCACTTCGACTCGCTTCGCTCGCTCAGTACGGCGCTCGCTCCGCTCGCTCAGGAGCCGCAAGGCCTCTGAAGATTGTTCAACAATCATTCACTCTCTGCCCTACAATCATGAGGATCCCCACCCGCCCACCGAAGACGATGGGAAACCATGTCCGATTCACCCACCACCCCCGCGAGCACCGACGACGCTGCACGCCTCACGGCCGTCAAGAAGCGCGTGAGCCGCAGCGCCGTCATCGGTGCGATCTTCCTGATGGCCACCAGTGCCATCGGCCCCGGATTCATCACCCAGACCGCCACGTTCACCGCGACCATGGGCGCCGCCTTCGGCTTCGCGATCCTGCTCTCGGTGATCATCGACATCGCCGTGCAGTTGAACGTGTGGCGCATGATCACCTCGTCGGGCAAGCGCGCCGGCGAGCTCGCCAACAGCGCCATCCCGTTCTCCGGCCACGTGATCGCCGTCCTGGTCGTGATCGGCGGTCTGGCCTTCAACATCGGCAACATCGC
>JAITUD010000248.1 GCA_031286555.1 Microbacterium sp.
TGAGCCCCTTGAGCACCTCGCCGGTGGCGCCCTCGCGGGCAGCGGCGGCGAAAGACGGCCACTCCTGCGGCAGCGAGGTCGAGTCCTTCGGGTCGTGGCCGCCGATGACGTCGTGCAGCAGACCCGCGTCGAGCACCGTGCGGGTGACCGGGCCGACCTGGTCGAGGCTGGAGGCCAGTGCGATCGAGCCGTAGCGGCTGACACCGCCGTAGGTGGGCTTGGTGCCGACCGTGCCGGTCACGTGCGCGGGCTGGCGGATCGAGCCGCCCGTGTCGGATCCGAGCGCCAGCGGAGCCTCGAAGGCCGCCACGGCAGCGGCCGAGCCGCCGCCCGAGCCGCCGGGGATGCGGTCCAGGTCCCACGGGTTGTGGGTCGGGCCGAAGGCGGAGTGCTCGGTGGAGGAGCCCATCGCGAACTCGTCCATGTTGGTCTTGCCGAGCGGGATCAGGCCGGCGGCGCGCGAGCGCGCGACGACCGTCGCGTCGAAGGGCGACATGTAGCCCTCGAGGATCTTCGACCCGCTGGTGGAGGGCATGTCGGTGGTGACCAGCACGTCCTTCACCGCCAGCGGCACGCCGGCGATCGGACCGAGCTGCTCGCCCGCCGCGCGGCGCGCGTCGATCTCGGCCGCGGCGGCAAGTGCGTTCTCGTTGACGTGCAGGAAGGCGTGCACATCGCCGTCCACGGCCGCGATGCGGTCGAGGTGTGCCTGCGTGGCCTCGACACTCGAGATCTCGCCGGCGGTGAGCTTCTCGCCCAGCTCGGCTGCTGACAGTCGAATGATTTCGTTCACTGCTCTTCCCTGAGTCACTGTTCTTCACCGAGGATCGCGGTCACACGGAAGCGGCCGTCTGCGGCATCCGGGGCGTTCTGCAGCACCTGCTCGTGCGTCAGCGTCTGCCCGACTTCGTCGGGTCGGAACACGTTGCTCATCGCGATCGGGTGGCTGGTGGCGACGACGTCGGGGGTCGCCACCTCAGACACCTTCGCGATGTTGTCGACGATGGCGTCGAGCTGACCGGTCAGCTGCGTCACCTCGTCGTCGGAGAGCTGGATGCGCGCGAGCACGCCGAGATGGCGCACGAGATCAGGGGTGATTTCAGACACCACCCCAGTCTACGAGAGCCGCGGACACGAGACGTAAGCTGGCGTGGTGACGACGTTCGTACCTCCGCGCCCCTGGACCGCCAGCTATGCCGACGGTGTTCCCGAGGACCTCTCCCCCGTCTCCGGCTCGCTGATCGACATCGTGGCGGCATCCGCTCGCGACTATCCGGATGCACCGGCCCTTCAGTTCTTCGGTCGTGAGACCAGTTACCGCCAGCTGCAGGAGCAGATCGACCGCGCGGCCGCGGGTCTGCGCGACCTCGGCGTCGGCGCCGGCGACCCGGTCGCCATCGTGCTGCCGAACTCGCCGCAGCACATCGTCGCGTTCTACGCGGTGCTGCGCCTGGGCGCGGTCGTCGTCGAGCACAACCCGCTGTACACGCCGCGCGAGCTGCGAAAGCAGTTCGAGGACCACGGCGCGAAGCACGCGATCGTGTGGAACAAGGTCGTGAAGTCGGTGCAGGAGTTCCCCGCCGACCTCGCTGTGCAGAACCTCATCTCGGTGGATGTCGTGAACGGCATGCCCTTCGGCATGCGCCTGGCGCTGAAGCTGCCGGTGCAGAAGGCCCGCGAGTCGCGCGAGGCTCTGACCGAGAAGGTGCGCGGCACCGTCCCGTGGGAGCAGGTGCTGAAGGCCCAGCCGATCCCGGCATCCCACCCGAAGCCGGCGACCGACGACCTGGCGATCATCCAGTACACCTCCGGCACCACCGGCACGCCGAAGGGCGCTGCGCTGACGCACCGCAACCTGCTGGCCAACGCCGCTCAGGCACAGGCCTGGGTACCGCAGATCCAGCGCGGCAAGGGATGCGTGGTCTACGCGGTGCTGCCGATGTTCCACGCCTACGGCCTGACTCTGTGCCTCACCTTCGCGATGTCGATGGGCGCGCGCCTCGTGCTGTTCCCGAAGTTCGACCCGGATCTCGTGCTGGACGTCGCAAAGAAGCATCCTGCGACCTTCCTGCCGCTGGTGCCGCCGATCGCCGAGCGCCTGCTCAAGGCCGCGCAGGAGAAGGGCGTGTCACTGGCCGGCACCGAGGTCGCGATCTCGGGCGCCATGGCGCTGCCGCACGAGCTTGTCGTCCCCTTCGAGAAGGCCAGCGGCGGCTACCTCGTGGAGGGGTACGGGCTCAGCGAGTGCTCGCCCGTGCTGATGGCCAACCCGGTCGCCGACAATCGCGTGCCTGGCACCGTCGGCCTGCCGCTGCCGGGCACCGAGTGCCGCGTCGTCGACCCCGATGACCCCACCCGTGACGTCGAGCCCGGTTCCGCCGGCGAACTCGTCGTGCGCGGCCCGCAGGTGTTCCAGGGGTACTACGGGAAGCCGGAGGAGACCGAGGCGGTGTTCGTCGACGGTTGGTTCCGCACCGGCGACATCGTCACGATCGACGAGGGCGGGTTCGTCCGCATCGTCGACCGCATCAAGGAGCTCATCATCACCGGCGGCTTCAACGTCGCACCGACCGAGGTCGAGGGCGTGCTGCGGCAGCATCCGGATGTGCTGGATGCCGCGGTCGTCGGTCTGCCCAGCAGCCACTCCGGCGAGGAGGTCGTCGCGGCGATCGTCGTGGACGGCGGCACCGACATCGACGTGGAGGCGGTCCGAGAGTTCGCCCGCAGCATCCTCACGCCATACAAGGTGCCGCGCCGGCTGTTCGTCGTGGACGAGCTGCCGAAGTCTCTGATCGGCAAGGTCCTGCGCCGCCAGGTGAAGGAGCGTCTCCTGGAGCTGAACTCCGCCGATTGACGAGGATGCAGCGTCTGACGGGGCTTTCTCCCAGCGCTGAAGGGCCTCCGCGCTGTACGGTTGGGAAGTGACTTCCCCTGAGACTGCCGAGGCCGAGACGCCCGCCACCCCCGGATTCGACGAGATCGGCATCACCGGGCCGGTGCTGAAGGCCATCCACGACCTCGGCTACGAGACGCCCTCGCCCATCCAGGCGGCGACGATCCCGCTGCTTCTCCAGGGGCGCGACGTGCTCGGCACCGCGCAGACCGGAACGGGGAAGACCGCGGCGTTCGCACTGCCGGTGCTGGAGAACCTCGATCTCGCGCAGAAGACGCCGCAGGTGCTCGTGCTGGCCCCGACCCGCGAGCTCGCCCTGCAGGTCTGCGAGGCGTTCGAGTCCTACTCGGCGCGGATGAAGGACGTCCGTGTGCTCCCGGTCTACGGCGGCCAGGCCTACGGCGTGCAGCTGTCGGCGCTGCGCCGCGGCGTGCACATCGTGGTCGGCACCCCCGGCCGCATCATGGACCACCAGGCCAAGGGCACCCTCGACCTCTCCGAGCTGAAGTACCTCGTGCTCGACGAGGCCGATGAGATGCTGAAGATGGGCTTCGCCGAGGACGTCGAGCAGATCCTGGCTCAGACGCCCGAGGAGAAGCAGGTCGCGCTGTTCTCCGCGACCATGCCCGCGACCATCCGTCGTCTCGCCCAGCAGTACCTACGCGACCCGGAAGAGGTCGCCATCAAGGGCAAGACGACCACCAACCAGAACATCACCCAGCGCTACCTGGTGGTGTCCTACGCGCAGAAGGTCGACGCGCTCACCCGCATCCTCGAGGTGGAGAACTTCGACGGGATGATCGTCTTCGTCCGCACGAAGAACGAGACCGAGACCCTCGCCGAGAAGCTGCGCGCACGCGGCTACTCCGCCGCGGCGATCAACGGCGATGTGCCCCAGGCGCAGCGCGAGCGGTCCGTGAACCAGCTGAAGGACGGGAAGCTCGACATCCTCGTCGCGACGGATGTCGCAGCCCGCGGCCTCGACGTCGAGCGGATCAGCCACGTCGTCAACTTCGACATCCCGACCGACACCGAGTCGTACGTGCACCGCATCGGCCGCACCGGCCGCGCCGGTCGCTCGGGCGACGCGATCAGCTTCATCACCCCGCGCGAGCGCTACCTGCTCAAGCACATCGAGAAGGCCACGCGACAGCAGCCCACCCAGATGCAGCTGCCCACGCTCGAGGACGTGAACATCACGCGCCTCACGCGCTTCGACGACGCGATCACCGCGGCGCTCGAGGAGACCAGCCGCATCGAGGGCTTCCGCGACATCATCGCGCACTACGTGCGCAACCACGACGTGCCCGAGTCGGATGTCGCTGCGGCCCTCGCCGTGGTCGCGCAGGGCGACACTCCCCTGCTGCTGGACCCCGAGAACGACGCGCTCTCGCGCGCCGTCGAGCGCGACAACCGCCCGCCGCGCGAGCGCGCTGAGCGGGCCGACCGCGGCGATCGCGCACCGCGCGAACGCCGTGGCCGCGGCGACTACGCCGCCTACCGCATCGAGGTCGGCCGTCGTCAGCGCGTCGAGCCGCGCCAGATCGTCGGCGCCCTGGCGAACGAGGGCGGTCTCGGCCGCGACGACTTCGGCGCCATCTCGATCAAGCCGGACTTCTCGATCGTCGAACTGCCCGTGAACCTCGACCCGTCGGTGCTCGAGAGGCTGCGCGACACCCGGATCTCCGGTCAGCTGATCGAGATCAAGCCGGACCGCGGCGTTCCGAACCGCCGCGCCCCGCGCGACGGCGGGTACAAGGGCAACCGCGACACCCGCGGCGACCGCGGCTCGTACGGTGACCGCGACTCGCGCCCCGCACGCAAGCCCCGCCACAAGGGCTGATTCACGGGTCCGCGCCGGAACGGGCGCGCGGCAGCCGTGCCGTCTCTCCCCTGTTCCGGTCTCACCCGTTGCGGGTGGTGCGCATCGGGTGAGACCGGAACACACGATGGTCAGCACTCGTCATATCTTCGGCAGCCTCGCTCCCCCGCGGTGCGAGACCGCGACGGTCGTCACGCAGCCGGGGTCAGACCGGAGCGGCTGTGCGCACCGTGACGGCACCCTGCCAGGTGGCGACGAGAACTGCGGTCACGGCACCCGCTGCCATGATCGCGGCCAGCACGATGATCTGGAAGCGGCCTGCCTCCAACGGCGAGAGGCCGCCGAAGATCGCGCCGACGAACGCCCCGGGAAGCACCACCAGGCCCGTCGTCTTGGTCTGATCGATCGACGGAATGAGCGCCTCGCGCACGGCGCGCCTGGCGAGGTGGCTCGTGGACTGCCGTGCTGTCGCGCCCAGCGCGAGCCAGCCCTCGACCTCGTCCCAGTGGTCGGCGACCGAGGCGCCGAAGATGCGCCCTGTGAGAGTGGCGATGTTCATCGTGTTGCCGATGACGATCGCCCCGATCGCGAGGGCGTAGCGAGGCGTCGGCTCGAGCGCCCCGGAGCCGAACACGGCGGTCGCGGCCACGGCGATCCCCGCGGCGATCGAGGTGGACATCACCAGGGCCGAGCGCGCGCTCCAGCCGATCCGGCGGGTTGCCACCGACACCGCGACGGTGAGCATGACGAGCAGGGCGAGCGCGATCCAGAGCGGGTTCGTGATGATGCCGCCGAGGATCAGGCTGATGATCGCCAATTGCACCACGCCGCGCGCGATCGCCGCCGCCGGCGCCCAGGGAGCACGGACCCGGAAGATCAGCAGCGCGACGGTCGCGATGGCGACCATGATTCCCACCCCGACAAGGGTCGGGATCAGGTTCTGCATCGACTCCACGCTCGCGAGCCTATCCCCGCCCCGTGAACTGCTGCCGGAGCGCGGCGGCAAGCTCGACCACGTCCACGGCTCCGCCCGTGTCCACGTGCAGCACGGGGAAGCCGGTCATCGGACGGGCGGCGTCCGCCGCGGCCTCCCACTCGTCGATGCGGGCCTGATCGTCGTGCACTGCATGTCTCGGTCGGGTCAGGTAGCGCTCACGCATGATCGCCCGGGGCGCCTCGCACCAGACCTCGAGACCGGGCGGAGAGCCGGCCGACTCCCAGCCGCGGCGGAACCACTCCTCGTCGCGCCCCGCAAGCCAGACGGACTCGACGAGCACGTCGCCGTCCAGCATCCCGACGATCCGCCACAGCGCGTCGGCAGCCAGCGCACCGACGGCGCGGGTCGGCAGCGGCGTGTCCACCGCATCCCCGAGCGCCTCCTTGATGGCGTCCTTGGAGACCACGGGGACGCCCAGTTCGGCCGCGAGCGGCTTTGCGAGCGACGTCTTACCGGCTCCCGCCATCCCGTTCAGGACGATGAGCCGGTCAGGCATCCAGCGCCGCCGGCCCTTCGGTCACGAGCAGGTGGAACTGCGCAGCATCCAGAACCCGGATCCCGAGGTCCTCGGCCTTCGCGAGCTTCGAACCCGCACCGGGGCCGGCCGCGACGAAGTCGGTCTTCTTCGACACCGAGGATGCCGCCTTGCCGCCGGCCTTGATGATCGCCTCCTGCGCGCCCTCACGGGTGTAGCCGTCGAGGGATCCGGTGGCGACCACGGTCAGCCCGTCGAGCACGCCGCCCTCGGACACCGCAGCGCCAGGGCCCGGATGCCCGGGCGTGGACCACTGCACTCCGGCATCCGCCCACTGCCGCACGATGTCCTGATGCCAGTCGATCTCGAACCAGCTGAGCAGCGAGTCGGCGATGATGCCGCCGACACCCTCGACCGCGGCGAGCTCGTCACGGCTGGCCGCGCGGATCGCGTCGAGCGAGCCGAACCACTGCGCGAGTGCGCGCGCGGCGACGGGCCCGACGTGGCGGATGTTCAGCGAGACGAGCAGCCGCCACAGCTCCTTGGTCTTGGCCTTGTCGAGTTCGGCGATGAGCTTGATCGCCTGGGAAGACGGCTGAGGCCCCTCGATGCCCGCCTTCTTCTCATCGGCGGTGGGGTTGCGGCTGAACGGCGACCGGGTCTTCACGATGCCGTCATCGTCCTCCTTCGGCAGTCCGGTCTCGGAGTCGCGTACGACCACGGAGATCGGCACGATGTCCTCGAGGACGAGCGAGAACAGCCCGGCCTCGGTGTCGAGCGGCGGCACGGCGGGATGGCTCGGCTGGGTGAGCGCCGCCGCCGTCACTTCGCCGAGCGCCTCGACGTCCAGGGCGCCGCGCGACCCGATGTGCTCCACGCGCCCCCGCACCTGCGCAGGGCAGGAGCGGGTGTTCGGGCAGCGCAGGTCGATGTCGCCTACCTTGGCGGGCGCGAGGATCGACCCGCATTCGGGGCATCTCTCCGGCATGACGAACTCGCGCTCGGTGCCGTCGCGCTTCTCCACCACCGGGCCGAGCACCTCGGGGATGACGTCACCGGCCTTGCGCAGCACCACGGTGTCGCCGATCAGCACGCCTTTGGCCTTGACGACGTCCTTGTTGTGCAGCGTCGCCTGCCGCACGACAGACCCGGCGACGTGCGCGGGCGCCATCACGGCGAAGGGGGTCGCACGACCGGTGCGACCGACCGAGACCACGATGTCGAGCAGCGTGGTCTGCACCTCCTCCGGCGGGTACTTGTACGCGATCGCCCAGCGCGGGGCGCGGCTGGTCTGGCCGAGCTCGGCGTGCAGCTCGAGCTCGTCGACCTTGACGACGATGCCGTCCAGCTCGTGCTCGATGTCGTGCCGATGCTCGCCGAAGTACGCGACGAAGTCGGCGACCTCGTCGATCGAGTGGCACACCTTGTAGTGCGGGCTGGTGGGCAGCCCCCACTCGGCGAGCAGGCCGTAGACCTCGCTCTGGGCGGCGACTGGCGGATTCTCCCAGGCGCCGATGCCGTGCACGTACAGCGCGAGCGACTCCGTGCGCAGGAGCCCCGCCTCGAGTTCGAGGCCCTCCTTCTTGTCGAGCTGCTGGCGCAGGCCGCCGCTCGCCGCATTGCGCGGGTTGGCGAAGGAGGGGAAGCGCCGGGCGGCGGCCGCACGCGCCTTCTCCTCGTCGAAGGGCTTCTTCGCCCCGGAACGCGCCTCCCAGCGCGCGAGCGCGTCGGCGTAGGCGCGGTCGCGGAAGGCGGCCTGGGCGGCGTTGAGCCGCTCGAACGCGGCGACCGGGATGAACACCTCGCCACGCACCTCGACGATGGAAGGATGCCCGGAGCCGCTCAGTCGCGGCGGGATGTCGGCGAGCCGCAGCGCGTTCTCGGTGACGATCTCGCCCACGCGGCCGTCGCCGCGAGTGGCCGCGGAGGTGAGCACGCCATTCTCGTAGCGCAGGTTGATCGCGAGGCCGTCGATCTTCAGCTCGGTGAGCCAGGCGACATCGCGACCTGCGGCCGCCTTGGTCTTGACCTCCCAGTCGCGCAGCTCGTCCAGCGAGAAGACGTTGTCGAGGCTCAGCATCCGCTCGGCGTGCTCGATCGTCGCGAGCCCCGTCGCCTCCGCCGCTCCGACCATCTGCGTGGGCGAGTCCTGCCCCTGCAGTTCGGGATGCAGCCGCTCGAGCTCTTCGAGCCGACGCATCCACCCGTCGTAGGTGGCGTCGTCGACGAGCGAGGTGTCACGCCCGTAATAGGCGTCCTTCGCATCGAGGATGCGGGTGGTCAGCTCCTCGGCCTCGTTGCGGGCGTCTTCCAGCGAGATGTTCTCCGGCACGGATCGAGTCTACGAGCGCCCGCCGACATCTGCCGGGCGCGTCGTGGGGCGTCTTCCGCCCGGCACGATCTCGGAGATCCGCAGCGCACCGGAGACGGATGCCGCGGACGCTCCGCGATCTCGCCGATCTCCGGGGCCCTGGGCGACATGGTTACCCTGAGCAGATGCCCCGAGTGATGACGACGGTGTTCCTGCATGACGACGAGCGCGTGCTGCTGCTGCATCGCGAGGGATCCCGCGTCATCGAGGACTCCTGGGTCGGCATCGGCGGGCACGTCGATCCCGGCGAGGACGTGCGGGATGCCGCTCTGCGCGAACTCGCGGAGGAGGTCGGGCTGCACGAGGCAGACCTGTGCGACCTCCGCCTGAGATACACGGCGACCAGGGACACCGGCGAGGAGACGAGGACCGTGCACTATTCCACCGCACGACTCGCAGGCGGAGTCGGCGCGCCGACGACCTGCACGGAGGGCCCACTGAAGTGGTTCGCACTCGCGGATGATCTGTCGGATCTCCCGATGCCGCCGACCGGCCGGATCGTCTTCGATCATTGGCAGCGCATCGGTCGCCTTGACGTGAAGACACGAGATCTGCGCGCGGGCGACATGGTCGTTCTCACCGAATGAGTGCCCCCGCACGATCCTCAAGGCGCAGAGCACCTACGTTGGATGCGTGACCACGCACACTCATGATCTGTCGTTCATCGAGACCGAGGTTCGCAAGCGATTCATGAGCTGGACCGACGGCGAGGCCGACCGGGAGTGGAGCTGCCTCACGCTCATCGCCCAGCACTCACCCGGCCTGGCGCCGCGCCCCCTGCGTCGGGAGGCTGCCGACGGTGCGCCGGTGATCGTCATGGAGCGCCTCGGCGGTCATCCGCTCGGCGCCGCGCCCCTGTCCTCAGAGCAGACGACCGCGCTGGGCGTCGCGCTACGCACCCTCTACGATCTGCCGTTCGCCGCTGTGCAGGCGAGCGGAATCGGTGAGCGGCGCTTCGGCCCGTCGTCTTTGCGTGCGCACCTCCGCGACTGGTCCGCCGCCCCGTACGACCTGAGCGCGACCCAGCGGCCGAAACTGATCGAGCGCGCACTCGTCGAGGCGAACGGCTTCCTCAGCGATGGGCCGGAACCGGAGATCCGGCTGTCCGTGCTGGGGATCGCCGACCTCAATCCCGCCAACGTGCTGTGGGACGGCAGCGTCTGTCGTCTCGTCGACTTCGAGGACGGCGGGCTCTCCGACCCGGCGTTCGAGCTCGCCGATCATGTCGAGCACCTCGCCGGCCGCGGCGTGTACGACGCCGACGCACTCATCGGAGCAGTCGGCCTCTCCACCGTTGAGCGGGAGCGGCTCTCCGGATGGCGCACACACTGGGCGATCTTCTGGCTGATCATGCTGCTGCCGGGCAACGGCGGCTTCCTGCGCAATCCGCCCGGGACGACGGAGGAACAGGCCGAGCGCGTGCTGAGTATGCTGGCGAACTGAGCGGCGCCGACCGGCACGGACTGCTGTGCGACCGCGACGCGCCTCGGGTCAGGCGCCGACCGGCACGGCTGACACAGTCGTGTCGATCGTGAACTGACCGAGCACGCGGGTGCCGATGTAGAGCACGGCGCTCTGCCCCGGGGCGACGCCGTCGAGCGGCTCGTCGGGTATGACTCGCACCCCCGCATCCGTCACGAAGGCGCGCGCCGGCACCGGTTCGGCGTGTGCGCGGATCTGCACCTCGCAGGAGAACTCGGATGCCGAAGGCGCGGCGCCGGCCCAGGAGAATCTCTCCCCCGAGATCTCGGCGATCGCCAGGGCCTCCTTCGGGCCCACCACGACGGTGTTGGAGACGGGGCGCACCTCGAGCACGAACCGCGGCTTGCCGTCCGCGGCCGGAACGCCGAGACGCAGCCCCTTGCGCTGCCCGACAGTGAAAGCGTGGGCGCCGTCATGCGTGCCGACGACTTCGCCGTCCCGGTCGAGGATCTCGCCCTGCTCGGCACCGACCTTCTCGGCGAGCCAGCCGCGGGTGTCCCCGTCGGGGATGAAGCAGATGTCGTGGCTGTCCGGCTTCTGAGCGACGCTCAGGCCGCGCTCCGCGGCCTCTGCACGCACCAGCGCCTTCGACGGCGTCGAGCCCAGCGGGAAGTAGGTGTGCGCGAGCTGTTCGGCGTTCAGCACACCCAGCACGTAGGACTGATCCTTCGCGTTGTCCGAGGCACGATGCAGCTCGAGGCCCTCCGTGCCGTCGACCAGCGTCGCGTAGTGACCTGTGCAGACCGCGTCGAAGCCGAGTTCGATCGCGCGCTCCAACAGGGCGGCGAACTTGATCTTCTCGTTGCAGCGCAGGCACGGGTTCGGGGTACGACCGGCCTTGTACTCCGAGATGAAGTCCTCGATGACGTCGTCGCGGAAGCGCTCCGAGAAGTCCCAGACGTAGAACGGGATGCCGAGCAGGTCGGCAGCGCGACGGGCATCCATCGCGTCCTCGATCGTGCAGCATCCGCGGCTGCCGGTGCGCAGCGTGCCACCGGCGCGCGACAGCGCCAGGTGCACGCCGACCACGTCGTGGCCGGCCTCGACCGCGCGGGCCGCCGCCACCGCGGAGTCGACCCCTCCGCTCATCGCCGCCAGAATACGCATGGGCTCCAGTCTACGAGCGGGTGGCTGGAGAGGCACCGGACGCCCGTGCGTAGGCATCACCGATCGCCGCGAGCACCGCGTCGACATCGGCGTCCGTGGACGTGCGCCCCAGCGTGAAGCGCAGCACGCTCCTGGCGTCCTGCTCGCTGCGTCCGAGCGCCATGACCACGTGCGAGGGCTCGGCGACGCCGGCCTGGCAGGCCGAGCCGGTGGATGCCGCGACCCCCGCCATGTCCAGAAGGAACAGCAGGCTCTCCCCCACCGCACCCGGGAACAGCACGTGCGCATTGCCCGGCAGGCGATCGACAGGATCGCCGAGCAGCTCCGCCTGCGGCACAGCGGAACGGATGCCGGAGATCAGCCGGTCGCGAAGAGCCGTCAGCCGCGCGGTCTCGGCGGTCCGCTCCACCTCTGCCAGCTCCAGGGCGACGGCGAACGCCGCGGCACCCGCGACGTCCTGCGTCCCTGCACGCAGCCCGCGCTGCTGGGCCCCGCCGTGCAGCAGCGCGGAGATGCGCGCCGTGCGCGCGACGACCAGCGCGCCGATGCCCACCGGCGCGCCGAGCTTGTGCCCGGCGACGGACATCGCGACGAGCCCGGCACCGGGCGCGGCGTCCCCGCGCAGCGCTCGGAATGACAGGGGCTCGTGCCCCCAGGCTGCTACGGCGTCCAGATGCAGGGGCACGCCGGCATCCGCCGCGGCCGACGCCAGAGCCGCGCTGTCCGAGATCGGCACGGCGCTGGAGCGGGTCGAACTCGACGGCGTGACGCACTGGTTCGATCCCGCGAGCACGACGCGCCGCGCACGCAACCCGCCGGCGGCCCACCTGTTTCCGGTATACGACGAGGCG
>JAITUD010000353.1 GCA_031286555.1 Microbacterium sp.
CGGGGTTGTCGAGGTCGTAGAGATCGACGATCCGAGG
Organism: Microbacterium sp.; assembly: GCA_031286555.1. Classification (GTDB taxonomy): domain Bacteria; phylum Actinomycetota; class Actinomycetes; order Actinomycetales; family Microbacteriaceae; genus Microbacterium. The sequence goes on from JAITUD010000353.1 coordinate 38, forward strand.
GTCGTAGTCCGCAGCATCCGTCACCCCGGCAGGCTACCGGTCACTCGGCCGCGGCTGGGGTCTCTCGGACCGCGAGCTCGTACGCGGCCATCAGCTGCGCGCTGGGACGGGGTGCGTCGGGGTCTGGTCGCGGCACGCCCAGGTGGAGCTCGCGGAGCTCGTCCATCAGCGCCTCCACCAGTTCGGGGCCGCCGTCGCGGAGAAGCTCCGCACGAACCCGCAGCCGGCGTTCGCCGGTGCGGTGCGCGAGCCCCCAGTTGCCGAGGGCGACCATCACCGGGAGCACCTGGATGCCGGATTCCGTGAGCGAGTACGCGGCCCGCTGTCCGCGCTGCGCATCGTCACGGGTGAGAAGCCCGCCCTCCACGAGCCGCTTGAGCCTGCTGGCGAGGATGTTCGAGGCGATGCCCTCCTCAGAACCGGCGAGGAGTTCACGGAAGTATCGGCGATCACCGAACATGATGTCGCGCAGCACCAGCATCGCCCACGGGTCGCCGAGCACCTCGACGGCGGCGTTGATCGCACATCCGGATCGGGGGGCTGCCGGCATCTCTCGCCTCCTGAGAAATAGTGCTTGCGACTGACAACTGCTTAAGGGTACGTTACCGAGATCAGGTTGCAGTCTGCAATCACTCTTCGCGGAGGCTTTCATGTCACGGGTGCGCGTCAACAACTTCTCCATCTCGCTCGACGGCTTCGGCACCGGCGAGGGACTCACTCTCGACGCACCCTTCGGGCATGCCGGCGAACGGCTGCACGAGTGGATGTTCGCCACGCGGTTCTGGCGCACGATGGCCGGCGAGCCGGGCGGCTCGACCGGTGTCGACAACGCCTTCGCGGAGCAGCACGGGTTCGGGTTCGGCGCCGAGATCATGGGGCGGGGCAAGTTCAGCGCCTCGACCGGTCCGTGGACCGGCGTCGGCACCGCTGAGGAGTGGCGGGGCTGGTGGGGTCCGAATCCACCGTTCCACACGCCCGTCTATGTGCTCACGCACCATGCCCGCCCCTCCATCGAGATGGACGGCGGCACCGTGTTCCACTTCGTGGACGGGCCCCCGCAGGAGGTGCTCGCCCTCGCGAAGGATGCCGCCGGCGACCTCGACGTACGGATCGGCGGCGGCGTGACGATGCTGAGGGACTTCCTCGCGGCGGGGCTCGTCGACGTCGCGCACATCGTTCAGGTCCCGATCCTGCTCGGTCGGGGCGAGCGGCTCTGGGACGGTCTGGAGGCGCTCGAGGAGCGCTACGACGTGGAATCCGTGTCATCGCCGAGCGGCGTGACGCATCTCACCCTCACCCGTCGATGACGAAAGGAGAACGACGATGAGCCAGTACATCATCTACTTCAACCAGCAGTGGGTGGGCGACCACAGTTCCGAGTGGTTCGCCGGTCGCGGCCCGCTCGCCAACGCGGTCGTGAACGACATGCGGGATGCCGGCGTGCTGATCTTCGCCGCCGGCGTCGACGAGGACGTCGATTCGGCGATCATCGCCGATGACACCGGCGGCGCGCTGCAGTTCGGCACCGGGCTGTACGCCCCGGACGACCAGTACATCGGCGGCTTCACCCTCGTCGACGTCCCCGATGAGGAATCGGCGCGGATGTGGGGCGGCAGGATCGCCGAGGCCTGCGGCTGGCCCCAGCAGGTGCGCCGGGTCTACTGATCCAGGGCGCCCACGATCCGCTCGATCAGGCGGCTGACCTCATCCGGCCTGGCCAGGAACGATGAGTGCCCGGAGGCGATCTCGGCGACGTCGTCAGCTCTGCGGCTCAGCTCGCGCTGCACGCTGACGGCAGTCGCCCTGTCGTCGGTGGTGATGACGTAAGTGGACGGGATGCCGCGCCAGGCGACGGCCCGTGGAGTCTGGCCGAGCACGACGGGGTTCATTCCGCGCAGGTGCTCGACCGCGGCCTGCGGATCGGGGCAGTCGTGGAACAGCACGTCCCGGGCGCGCTCCGGCCTCATGACCAGCGTGTTCGCATCGACCATCTCGAGGTCGACCGCGGGGTGGATGTTCGGCTCGTCGGCGGCGGGCTCGAACCCGCCCAGGTTCTCGCTCTCGTCCGCCATGTAGGCGGACAGGTACACGAGCCTGCGCACGCCCGGATGCCCGGCGGCCGCCTCGGTCACGGGGATGCCGCCGTACGAGTGCGCGACGAGCACCGAGTTCGGATGTCGGTCGAGCGCGGCCCGGATCGCGGCGGCGTCGTCGTGCAGGTCGCCGCGCTCGGCCCGGCAGCTGGGCAGGTCGACGGTCTCGACCAGAACGCCCCGGCTCGTCAGTCTGCTCTCGACCTCGTGCCAGTGCCACGGCGCGTTCCAGGCTCCGTGCACGAGCACGACGGCAGGTGTCTTCTCGTCAGCGGTCATGTGAATCACTCCCTGAGGCAGGCTCCTCGCGTCCGGGCGCTGCGTCAAGGGGGTCTGCTGAGGGATTCAGCGCTTCATCGCGCTGATGGTCCCGGAGCCTACGGCGCACAGATACTCGCCCTCGGCGCCCTGCACGTGGATCTCGACCTGCGTCACCGCGGTCCGCGATGTGCTGCCCTGCGTGGTCGCGCGCGCGATGAGCCGCTCCCCCTGCGCCGGACGCAGATAGGTGAGGTTCACCCCCGATGTGAGCACATCCGGGCCGAGCGCCAGCCCTCCGGCGAAGGTGAGCGCATTGTCCGCCAGGTAGCAGAGCACGCCGCCGTGGACGTAGCCGTGCTGCTGCAGCAGCTGCGGGCGCACCTCGAGTTCGAGAGCGATCCCGCCCTCGTCGAACCGGGTCAGGACGGTGCCGAGCATCACGCTGAACGGCTGCGCCGCCAGCACTCGTCGCGCGTCATCGAGGGTCAGTGTCGTCATCGTGGGTCTCCCTGTCAGCGGGCGGCATCCCTCTTACGCGCGCGCAGCCCGATGAAGCGCGCGACGAGGCTGAGGACCGTGAGGACCGCGAGGATCCCGGGCAGCCACCACTTCGCCGTGTAGAGGATCCAGGCGCCGGCGTCCCAGGGCTCGTCGTCGCCGAACTTCGGATCGAGGGCGACACCGACGGCGTCAGGCTCGACCCACATCGTCGTCGACGCCCAGACCCCCAGAGTCAGGCCGATGAGGACGATGGTCAGCGGGCCGAGGATCGCGAAGTGGTCGCTGCGGCCGGTGTAACGGTGGTTCCATTTGCTGTACAGCCCCAGCAGGAGGATCGTGCCAAGGATCCCCAGTGGGATCGCGAGTCCACGTGCGGCGACCGGGATGTGCGTTTCCCAGTTCCCGAACACGCTGTTCACGCTCATCACGCGCACCTGGTCGAACAGCCCGCCGGCGCCGAATCCGAGTACGGCGACGGCCAGCAGGGCGCCGAGACCGGACAGGAGCGTGGCGGTGAGGGCCACGGACGACCCCCGGTAGTCGGGCTTCTTGCGCAGTTCCGCTTCACGGGGATCGATGAGACTCACTCGATCGAGGCTACCGGCCGTGCTGCCGGTCGGCGATCCGGTCCTGGAGCTGGCGGATCGTGTCGCCGAGGATGCCGCGCGCCAGGAGTCCCTCCCCGAGCGGGCCCGCGCTGTCGGACCCGAGCGCCGGAAGCAGCCGCAGCGCGTCCCGTTCCACGTCGGTCAGCTCCGCCAGCTGCCAGTCGATCTCCTCTTGCACGCGCTCCGGTGTCGCGGCATCCGTCAGGGACACCGCCTTCACCGCGTAGGCCGCGGCGCCCAGCGCGTGCGCGCCCATGTGGGCGACGGCTGCGGCCTGCGCGACGGACCTCGCCGCCGCTGTTCCGGCGGGGGTGGATGCGGCCTTCGCCGCCCTTCCCGCGACCAGACGCTTCCTGATCTCCTCCGCGCTGCTGCCCTGCCCTGTGCTGTACGCGCGCGTGCGGTCGGCCGCGTCGCGGATGATCTCCTCTGCCGCGGCATCCGCCTCGAACAGGGGCAGCACGCGCTCCGCGCAGGCCAGCGCCCAGCGGGCGACGGCGCGTCGGTCGGTCTCGCTCAGTGTCTGGACGGATGCCATCGGTAGATTCTCCTCGATCCCCGCGGCGAGCGCGACGCCGTCACCAGGGCACGACCCCGTCGCGGTCGAAGAACACGCCGGGGATGCTGTCGGCGGTCGCCGCCCGGACGATCGCGTCCGTGCCCTCGGTCACGGTCTGCGTGCCCAGATGATCGGTGAAGTCGGTCGACGTCCACCCCGGGTCGACGGCGCACACACGGATGCCGGGCAGCGCCTTCGCGTACTGCGAGGTGATCATGTTCAGCGCGGTCTTCGACGAGGGATAGACCAGTCCGACGAGACCGAAGTACGGATGGGCGGGATCGTTCGCATGGGTCAGCGAGCCGACGCCGCTGGACACCATGATCAGCCGAGCCGCCGGCGAGCGGTCGAGCAGAGGCAGGAACGCCGAGGTCACCCGCACAGGGCCGAGCACGTTGACGCCGTACACCTGGACGAAGTCCGGCACCGTGCTCTCGCCCGGCGGCACGAACCGGCCGCCGATCCCGGCGTTGTTGATGAGGACATCGAGGCCCGTGCCGGCATCCTCTACCGTCTTCGCCGCGGCGATGACGGACGCGTCGTCGGTGACGTCGATCCGGACGACGCGCACGTCGGCATCCTGATCGTCGTGGGTGAGCGCGGCGGCGACCCGTGCGCCGGCGTCGGCGTCGCGGGCGCCGAGCCAGACGGTCCAGCCGAGCTGTGCGAGGCGTCGAGCAGCCTCGCGGCCGAGGCCGCGGGTCGCTCCGGTGATGAGTGCAGTGGTCATGCGACCAGCCTTCTCCCCCGCGCCTCCGGTGCGGCAGGACCGGTCGATCGTGGGATCGGCCGTCCTACCCAGCCTGCCGAGACGGTGGGCATACTGATCGGATGAGCGTGAACCGAGCCGAGCTGGCCGCTCTGCTGCGCCGCAACCGGGAGCGGGTCCATCCGGAGGATGCCGGACTGCCGTCCGGACCGCGCCGTCGCACCCCCGGCCTCCGGCGCGAAGAGGTGGCGATGCTGGCCGGCATCAGCGTCGACTACGTGGTGCGACTCGAACAGGGACGCGGGCCGGTGCCGTCGACATCCGTCCTCGGCGCCCTCGCTCGTGCTCTGCGGCTGGAGCCCGCAGAGCACGACGCGCTCTTCCGCCTCGCCGGCATCGCGCCGCCTGGACCCGGCACGATCCGGATGCACGTGCGTCCCGGCGTGCTGCGTCTGATCGAGCGCTTCCACGACCTGCCGGCGATCGTGCTGAGCGCGAAAGGCGATGTCCTCGCCTGGAACGCGATGTCCTGCGCGCTGCACGGCGACTGGACGGCGCTTCCGCCGCAGCGGCGCAACCTGCTGCGGCTGCGGTTCCTGCCGGATGCCGGTCCCGATCTTCACAGCGCGGTCGGTGCGGGGGCCGAGGAGGCGGCGCTGACCGACGGACTCGTGGTGGCCAGTCTCCGGACGACCGCCGCGCGCTATCCCGACGATCCCGCGCTGAAGGCCCTTCTCGCTGAACTGCACGCCGGGTCGCCGCGCTTCACCGCGCTCTGGGAGTCGAGCTCCCCGGGTTTCATGCGCAGTCACGCCAAGACCGTGGTGCATCCTGAGCTCGGTCCGCTGCTGCTCGAATGCGACACCCTCGAGATCCCCGACGACGACCAGCAGCTCATCGTCTACTCCGCCGCCCCGGGTACGCACGAGGCCGAGGCGCTCGCGCTGCTCCGCGTGATCGGCACGCAGCGTCTGGCGTCGAACAGCGCGGAGTGACGTCGCGGCGTCTAGACGCCGTGCCTCAGGTGCAGCAGCGGATACGGTCGCCCCTGATCGTCGAGCGCGCTGCGCCCGATGACGGTGAAGCCGCGGCGGCGGGAGAACGCCGCGGCCTGCGTGTTCTGCTCGTTGACGTCGACCGAGGTCACGCCGCGGTCGAGTGCGAAGGACAGCAGTGCGGTGCCGGTGCCGCGGCCGCGCTCCTGCGCGTCGACGAACAGCATCTCCAGCCTGTCTTCCGCGATACCGGCGAACCCGACGACGCGTCCTTCGCGCTCCGCGACGAAGACGCGGACGTGAGGCAGGTAGTCCGAGGCGAGGTGCGCCTCGATGTCGTCGCGATGCTCTGCAGCAAGGAAGTCGTGCGTCGCGTCGACGGCACTGCGCCAGATCTGCACGAGGCGCGGATACTCGTCGGCACCGCTGCGGGGACGGATGTTCACGCATCCAGCCTTGCACGTCGGGAACGGCTGAGCAGACCGGCGATCGCGACGACGAGCGCGACGCCCGCCGCGAACCAGAGCAGGTCCCACGGAGAGAAGCCGATTCCGAAGACCAGTCGGAGCGGCGAGAACGATGCCGCCCACTGCGCGGGCAGCGACGTGAGCTGCAGCAGCTCCACGCCGAAGCACCATGCCGACGCGACCACCGCCGTCACCCGCCAACGTGCTCGGGGCGCGACGAAGCGGACGAGAAGCGTGATCAGCGCCGCGTAGAGGATGTCGCCCGCCGCATCGGCGACGACGCCCGCAGGGGCGAGCAGATGCACGGCGAGCCCGGCCGCGACGGTCACGAGGGCGGCCGGTGCGAGGACGAGACGACGCGTCGGCGTCCGAGGAGATGCCACGCTGCCAGCCTGGCACGCTCGACCGGCGTCGGATGCAGAACGGCGCCGGTGCCCCCGATCCGGATCGGAGGCACCGGCGCCCGGTGCATGCGCTGGGGTCAGCGCTGGTCGAGGATCTCGCCGTCGATGACCGTGTGGTCGTCTGTCAGCGACATCGTGGCACCGACCAGCGGGAACCCGGCTGCGGCCTGCGCCGCTCGCTGCATGTCGGCGGCGGAGTCCCAGCGCCAGATGTCGAGGTAGGAGCCGTCCTCCATGCGGATCAGAGTCGCGTCCGTGAAGGACGGATTGCCGGAGCGGATGCCGGCGTTGAGGTTCGAGCGCTGCTCGAGCATCGTCGCCAGGTTGCCGGTCTTGACGGTGTAGCGGTGGGTTCGTACGGTTGCCATGATCATGTCCTTCGTGATCGGGGTTCAGTTCCAGGAGGCGCCGGCGAGCTGACGCGTGGTCGCGTTGAGCCTGTTGAACAGGTTCGTCGTCGCGATGTAGAGCACGAGGGCCGCCAGCTGACGCTCGTCGAAGAAGCTCGCCGCTTCGTCCCAGACCTCGTCCGGAACGGCATCCGGCCGGTCAGCCAGTCGGGTGGCGCACTCGGCGAGCGCCAGGGCGGCGCGCTCCTCGTCGGTGAAGTACGGCATCTCGCGCCAGGCGACGACCGCGTGCAGTCGCTCGTCGGTCTCGCCGGCCTGTCTGGCGGACCTGACGCCGGAGTCGACGCACGCGCTGCAGCCGTTGATCTGGCTGACGCGCAGGTGCACGAGCTCGAGCGTCGAGTGCGCCAGGTCGGTCTGACGGGCGGCCTTCATGAGCGCGAAGATCGCACTCGATGCGCCGTCGAGGACCACTGCCGGGTTCGACATCCGAGGGGTGATGGTGAGGGTGGAAGTCATTTCTGTTCTCTCCTTGCTGGGGACCTTTTCGGTATGAATCCAGCGTCGCGGGAGGCCGGAATCCGAACAATGTCCAGTCGCGAAAGGCCTCTTGCGCGCGGGGTTAACGATCGGAAGGATGACATGGGTGGAGCTGCGTGACATCGAGATCTTCCTGACACTCGCCGAGGAGCTGCACTTCGGCCGCACTGCCGAGAAGCTGTACATCTCGCCTCCGCGCGTGAGTCAGTCGATCGCGAAGCAGGAGAAGCGGATCGGAGCGGCGCTGTTCGAGCGCACCAGCCGGCGGGTGGCCCTGACACCGCTGGGCATCCAGCTGCGGGACGACCTCGAGGCCGGGTACCGGCGCATCCTCGACGGCGTCGAGGCCGCGACGACCACTGCCCACGGCGGCCCCGCCGCCCTCACCCTCGGGGTGATGGGGCCGATGTGGCAGGACCTCGCACCGCTGACCGCACTGTTCCGCAGCCGGTTCCCGCAGGTGGACTTCCGTCTCCGTGAGATACGCATCGACGATCCGTACACGCCGATCCGCGACGGCGACGTCGATGTCGCGCTGCTCTGGCTTCCGGTCGACGAGACCGACCTGCAGGTCGCCACGGTGGCGTTCACCGAGCCGATCGTGCTGATGGTCTCTCCCGGGCACGAACTCGCCGGCCGGGCAGCCGTCTCTCTCGATGAGCTCGGGCCTTACGACATCCTGCCGTCCGGTCTGCCCGTCCCGGCGTACTGGGAGGCGGCCATCTCGCCCGCGAAAGGCCGGCCGACCGAACCCGGCCGGCCGACTCCCACCCGCGAGGAGGTTCTCTGGGCGCTGGCCAACGACCCGAACTCTGTGGCGTTCGCCTGCGGTCAGGGACTGAAGTACTACGATCGCGGATCCGCGGTGTACATCCCGTTCGACGAGCAGCCGACGCTGCAGTGGGGGCTGGTGCATCGCGCCGGCAGGGCCGGCCACTGGGCGCGGGAGTTCATCCGCCTCGCCGAGGAGATCGGCCCGATCGACCTCTCCCTCGAGCTGGAGCTCGACCCGCGCTGGCTCCGCCGCTTCGACCTGGCCGGGTGATCGGACTGACAGGATGGGAGCATGACGGTCACCATCGAGCAGTGGGAGGCCTCCGTCGCGAGCCTCTGGGAGCGCTTCGAGGACTTCGGTCGCGAGGAGGGCGTGACGGCCATGCGTGAGCTGGCCGAGTCGTGCCCGGCCGCCGACGGCCGAGCGGCATTCGAAATGGCCGGCATGTACGACTCGATGGGTTTCGAGGCCGAAGCCGGCGTCGAGTACGAGCGCGCGCTCGATCTCGGCCTCGACGACGCACGCCATGCACAGCTCGCCGTGCAGTACGGATCGACGCTGCGCAACCTCGGGCGCCTCGACGAGGCGATCGAGGTTCTGCGCGCGGCTCCGACGCACGCGTCGACGGGTTCCGCGCCGCGCATCGTCCTGGCTCTGGCGCTGCACAGCGCCGGTCGGAAGGACGAGGCCCTGCGGGTCTCGATCGAGGCGCAGATCGACGACCTGCCGCGCTACCAGCGCTCGATGCGCAACTACGCCGCCGCGCTCACCGACGCGACGGCGTAGCATCGGCGGATGGCCCGCGCACGCGTACTCCAGGTCGGGATCGACCCCGCCGTGGTCGATTTCTCCGGGTACCCGGGCCAGCGCGTCGACGCTCTGCTCGCGCGTGTCGACGCGGCCGAGTCAGCGCTGCGCGACGCGGGGTTCGAGGTCGTGAGGTGCCAGGTGCCCGACGACCCGGATGCGGCGGAGAGACAGATCCGCGCCTGTGCCGCCGGAAGCGGCTTCGACGTGGTCGAGATCGGGTCGGGACTGCGCACGTCGCACGAGTACACGGAGATCTTCGAACGTGCCGTCAACGTCGTGTCCGAGTTGCAGCCGGGCATCCGGTTCTGCTTCAACGACTCCCCCGAGACGACGCTCGCGGCGGTGCGCCGGGGCATCGCCGCGAGCGGGTCCGCTTCGGGTCAGTAGCGCTCGATCGGGAACCACAGCTCGCACGTGGCGGCGCTGAAGTCCTCGGCGCGCTCGAGGACGGCGACGATCGACGGGCCAGGGCGCAGCCGCCACGGGTTGGAGGGGAACCACTCCGACGCGGACGCGGCGTACGCGTCCTGCAGCGCGGCGGGGTACGGTCCCGAGGTGCGGAAGGCGACCCACGTGCCGGCATCCACGTCGATGGTGTCCAGATCGGCCGGAGCCTCGTCGTCAGCGCCCACCGCCACGCCGTGGAGG
>JAITUD010000363.1 GCA_031286555.1 Microbacterium sp.
CGCCGCGCTGCACGATCCGCACATCGTGCGACTCCGCACCCGCGTGCACGTCGGCGACGGCATCGGAGACGATGTCGAGCAGCTCGATCTGCTCGGTGCGCAGCTGCACGGCGCCGGAGGTCAGCTTGGAGAGCTCGAACAGGTCGTCCACCATCCGGCTCATCGTCTCGACCTGCGCGCGCACCTCGCCGGCGTAGCGCTCGGGATGCGCCGAGGCGCCGTCCTCGATGGCTTCGGACAGCGCACGCACCGCGGTCAGCGGCGTCCTGAGGTCGTGCGAGATCCAGGCGAAGAAGCGCCGACGGGCCGAGTCCAGCTGTTCGAGCTCCGAGCGGGCGGCGTGCAGGCGGGCGGACACCTCCGCCAGCTCGGCAGACAGCGCGGTGAACTCGCGCATGCCCTGCGGATCGGGGGCGACGACATCCCCCTCCCCCACCCGTCGCATCGCCGCGGTGATCCTCGACAGCCGTCCGCGAATGATGCGCGCCACCACCCAGGCGGCGGCGAGGCTGAACAGCAGCGAGATGCCGATCACCCACACCAGCACGCTGAGGTCGTGCGGCGAGATGTACATCTCGAGCGAGATCGCCAGCACCGACAGCGTCATCGACATGGCAGCGACGGAAGCCAGCACCAGCAGCTGCACCAGCAGGGTGGCGCGGCGCATCGCTCGCAGGGCGAGCAGACCGAGCGCAGAGACGACCGCCGTGCACACCAGGCTGGTGCCCGCGATGAGCAGCACATCGGTGGTGCCGAGAGGCATCATCCCTGTCATCAGTCCGCGCTCCCGCTCACCGAGAACCGATATCCGGCGCCCCACTCGGTGCGCAGGTACCTGGGCTCACGAGGATCGGCCTCGATCTTCTCGCGCAGCCGGCGCACGTGCACGGTGACGGTGGACGCGTCGCCGGCCGTCCAGCCCCACACCTCGCGCAGGATCTCCTCACGGGGCAGAGTGCGGTCGGGGTTGCCGACCAGGAAGACGAGCAGCTCGTACTCGCGGCCGGTCAGCGAGATCTCCGCACCGCGCACGCGTGCCCGACGCCTGGCCGCGTCGATCTCGAAGTCTCCTGCGGCGAACGCCGCCTGTGCCGGGGCCGCCTTCGTGCGCCGCACCAGTGCGTCGGCGCGCAGCGCCAGCTCGCGCAGCGCGAACGGCTTGGACACGTAGTCGTCCGCTCCGGATTCGAGACCCTCGATGCGCTGCTCGACGTCGCCGAGCGCGGTGAGCATCATGATCGGCACGCGGCTGCGCGAGCGGAGGTCGCGGCACAGCTCGTCGCCGCTGATTCCGGGAAGCATCCGGTCGACGATGACCAGGTCGGGGATGCGCTCGCGCAGCGCCTCTCGGGCGGAGACTCCGTCGCCGTAGGCGTCGACGTCGTAACCGTGCCGGCCCAGATAGTCGCGCACCGCACCGCGGACGGTCGGGTCGTCCTCGACGACCACGACGTGAGTGGGCTGCTCCATGCCGACAACGCTAATCGCGCGACGTCCGGGCGCCGAGGGTCCTTACGGTTCTGAAAGCTCCGTCCACCGGCATCCGCTTCGTTCCTAGCGTCGTTCCCACGCTTCGGATGCGGCATCCCGCCGCCCCGCGGAAGGAGAACATCATGCGCAGGACCCCTGTGATCGCGACCGCCCTGCTCGCCCTGGGGCTGGCTCTGGCCGGCTGCAGCTCGGCCGGCACGGCCGAGAAGGACAGCAAGCCGATGAGCGAGGAGGGCATGGCACCGACGTCGTCGCCCGACGACATGATGATGACGAAGGCCTCGGGCGAGTTCGAGGGGCTGAACGGCAAGACCGTGCAGGGCATGGTCGCCGTGGCGGACGGCAAGGTCGTGCTCTCGGGCTTCTCCTCCGACGAGGGCCCCGACCTGCACGTGTACCTGACGAACGGCACCGACGAGGCGGCCGTCGGCGCGGGCATGCTGGTGGATGCTGTGGCCTTCGACAAGGCGTCGCAGACGTTCATGCTCGACGGCGTCGACGCATCGAAGTACTCGTACGTCGTGATCCACTGCGACAAGGCGAAGGCCGTGTTCGGGGCGGCGAAGCTGTCATGACCCGCGGCGCGGCTCTGGCCGGGCCCGTCCTCGGCGGCGCCGCCAGGGTCGCCGTCGGCGTGCTGTGGCTGCTCGAGGGCATCGAGAAGTACCGCGCAGGCTTCGGCGCATCCGACATCCTGCTCGTCGCCGACGGCGCCGCGCGCAACCCTCGCACACCGTGGTGGTTCGGCCCGCTGGATGCCGGGATGCAGGCGTTCCCCGCACTGTTCGGGCTCGTGATCCCGGCGCTGGAGGTGCTGCTGGGCGTCGCGCTGATCACCGGACTGCTCACCAGGCTCGCCGCGCTGGTGTCGATCGCGACGCTGATGCTCTACTGGGGCTCGGATCAGCTCGTCGACCAGTACCCGGTGATGGTGCTGCTGAGCGCGGTCGCGCTGGCCGCGCCGGGCGCGGGGAGGTACGGGGTGGGGATGCTGGGGCGGATCAGGAAGCCCGCCGCTCCCGCCAGCTGACGACCTCGGCGTCGACATCACGCGTCCTGGTCACCACCGGCGGCCCGCCCATGAGCTGCCGCCGCGCGTCGATCACGCGCTTGTTGAAGTCCTCGAGATGTGCGCGCACGTCCTCCTCGCGCCTGAACGCATCGAGGGTCGCCTGCATCTCGCGGTCCTCGGCGCGCAGCAGGATCGCCGGCGGGCCGAGCCCGGTGAGGGTCTCGGTCTCGATCTTGCGGCGGATCCACCAGTCCGGGTCGTGGTGCGTGCCGAGCCCCTCGATGGGCTTGCCTGCTCCGGGCAGGTTGTCGAAAGCGCCCTGCCTGATCGCGATCTGGATCGCCGTCTCGACCTGCTCGGCCATGTTCTGCGCGTTCAGCGCCGACCCGCGCGCACCGGATGCCGCAGCATCCGCTTCATCCTTCGGCTCCGTCATCGTGCACCTCCGATACCGCCAGCCTACGTCGCCTTCCTCAGCCGACGGATGCCCGCAGCAGGTTGTCCCACGGATCGTCGAAGCTCACGGTGCGGCCGTCGTCACGCACGGCGAAGCCGTGGTCGCGCAGCCTCTCGGTCAGCGCGCCGAGCGCATCCGCATCAGGGACTGTGAGGTCGACGAGGCCCAGGCCGAGTGCCGGCATCCTTCGTCCTGCGCCGCGCGATTCCCACACGTTCATGGCCATGTGGTGGTGGTACCCGCCCGCGCTGACGAACAGGGCGCTCTCACCGAGCGACGCCGTCGCGTCGAAGCCCAGCGCGTCGACGTAGAAGCTGCGTGCCGTCGCGACGTCCCCCACCGACAGGTGCACGTGACCGACCGATGCCGCGTCCTGAGCCGTCGACCCCTCGATGACGGCCTCGGTGAGGTGCTCGCCGAGGTAGGCGTTCGGGTCGAGGTGCAGCGTGGCCATCTCGACCTGCCCGTGCGTCCACGACCACTCGGTGCGGGCGCGATCCCAGTACAGCTCGACGCCGTTGCCCTCCGGATCGGTGAAGTAGAAGGCCTGGCTGACCAGGTGATCCGCACTCCCGGTGAACGTGCCGGGCGCGTGCCGGGCCACCGAGTACAGCGCGGCGGCGAGCGCCGCCTGCGACTCGAAGAGGATGGCCGTGTGGTACAGCCCGGCGGAGCCGGATGCCGCGTGCCGCAGCCCCGGCTCGTGCCGCAGCACGACGATCGGAACGCCCGCACGGCCGAGCGTCACTGCGTCCCCCTCTGCTCCGAGCACCTGCAGTGTGACGACGTCGCGGTAGTAGCGGGTCATCGCGTCGAGGTCGCCCACGAACAGCGTCACCGCGCCCATGCGGGTGGCGTCTGCGAGGCGGTCGGATGCGGGTGCGGCCATGCCTGGTGCAACGTGCCACGGGCAGAGCGCATTCCGGCATCCCGTACTGCCCGGCTCCTGAGCGAGCGAAGCGAGACGAAGGGGCATGGGATGATCGAGACCGTGCCCACCACGCCGCTGAACCGCGAGATCCTGCGGCTCGCCGTCCCCGCGCTCGGGGCGCTGGTCGCCGAACCGCTGTTCCTCATCGTCGACGCCGCGCTGGTCGGACACCTCGGCACCGTGCCGCTCGCCGGTCTCGGCATCGCCAGCGCAGTGCTGCAGACGATCGTCGGCCTGATGGTGTTCCTCGCCTACTCGACGACGCCCGCCGTCGCCCGCCGCTTCGGCGCAGGCAAGCCCGGCGACGCGGTCTCTGCCGGCATCGACGGCATGTGGCTCGCGCTGGGCCTCGGCGCGGTCCTCGCCGTCGTCGGCGCGCTCGCCTCGCCCTGGCTGGTCTCCCTGTTCGGAGCATCCGAGGCCGTGGCATCCGAAGCGCGCATCTACCTCTCCATCTCGATGTGGGGCCTGCCCGCGATGCTCATCGTGTTCGCGGCCACCGGTCTGCTGCGCGGCATGCAGAACACGGTCACCCCGCTCTGGATCGCCGGCCTCGGCTTCGCCGCGAACGCCCTGCTGAACTGGCTGTTCATCTACGGGTTCGGGTGGGGCATCGCCGGCTCCGCCTTCGGCACCGTGCTCGCCCAGTGGGGCATGGTCGGCGCGTACGCCCTCGTCGTGCAGCGTCTCGCCCGCCGGCACGGCGCCTCGCTGCGCGCGCACCGTGACGGCATCCGCGGCACGGCCCGCTCCGGCGGCTGGCTGTTCCTGCGCACCGTCAGCCTGCGCGTCGCCCTGCTCGCCACCGTCGGAGTCGCCACCGGCATCGGCACCGACGAGCTCGCCGGCTGGCAGATCGTGTTCACCATGTTCTCCACGGCAGCCTTCGCCCTCGATGCACTCGCCATCGCGGCGCAGGCACTGATCGGCAAGTCCCTCGGTGCGGGCGATGAAGCCGAGGTGCACCATGTGCTGCGCCGCACCGTCGCCTGGGGCGCCTGGTTCGGCGTCGTCGTCGGCGCCGTCGTCGCCGCGCTCTCCGGTGTGCTCGGCCTGCTGTTCACCGGCGACCCCACCATCGCCGCGCTCATCCAGCCCGCCCTCATCGTGCTCGCGATCGCCCAGCCGATCGCGGGCGTCGTGTTCGTGCTCGACGGCGTGCTGATGGGTGCCAACGATGCGAAGTACCTCGCGATCGTCGGCGTCCTCAACCTGGTGCCCTTCCTGCCCACCCTCTGGATCATCGCCGCCACCGGAGTCTCCGGCACCGCCGGCCTGGTCTGGCTCGCGGTCGCATTCTTCGGCGTCTACCTGCTCGCCCGCCTCGGCACGCTCGGCTGGCGGGTCAGGACGGATGCCTGGATGCAGGTGCCCGCCTGACCCGACCGATCACGCCTCGCGGCTCTCGTGCAGCTCGAGCTCGTGCAGCGCGCGCGACGGGAGCGCGGCATCCGCCGCCTTCTCGGCCGCCACCACCCGCGCATCCGCGCGGTGCATCGCGTACCCCCAGGCCGCCAGGCCCAGTGCCGGTCCCCAGAGCCAGAACGGGAACACGACGAAGAACTCGAGCTGCGCCCCCGAGCCGACCGGCGCGAAGCGCCCCTCCAGCACCGAGGTGAGGAACTCCGCACCTCCGGCGACGAACAGCACGGCCACGATCATCGCGGCGATCACCGGCAGGCCGACCGGCACGACCCGTCCGCCGATCCACGCGAACCAGCGCGGGAACCGCTCACCGAACGGAAGCACCAGACCGAGAGTGAGCACACCCGCCATCAGCATCCCGAACCCGAGCGAGAGCCCGATGACCATCACGTCCGGTGTGGCCCAGAGCACGTCGGCTCCCGGGCCGAACAGCGGCCAGGGGGTGAGCCACGTCGCCCGCACGAACGCGTAGGGCCCGATCGCGCTCAGCACGATGCAGGCGGCGAGCACCAGGTAGGCCGCGGTGACCCCGATCTGCGGCATCTCGCCCATCAGGCTCGCGAGCACGTCGGGAAGCAGCGGCTCCCCGCCCAGACGGATCGCAGCGAAGGTGAAGATCGCGACGATCACGGCCGCGACCGGGAGCCCGACCAGCGGGCGCCTGATCGCCAGAAGCACCGTCCCGACGATGACCAGGCACATCGCCGTCATGGCGAACGTGTAACCGGCGACCGGGATCGCATTGCCGGGCGCGAGCAGCAGCGCGACGACCGTCACGGCCACGGCGATGACGCCGGTCGGCCCGGACGTCTGGCGTCCGCGCGTCCGGGCGAACAGCGCCAGCGACACGACGACGCCGACCACGCCGACCAGCAGTCCGATCAGACCCGCGGTGAACGGCTCCGCGACCCGGTCGAGCAGGCTCAGCGGCAGGTCGCCGTACCAGCCGGCGAACGCCGGAACCGTCAGCCGGAGCATCGAGATGGCCGCGATCACCGCGGCGCAGAAGGCTGCCAGCAGGGGCAGTGTCGTTCTCGTCCGAATATCCATACCCCGACGGTAGGAATGCGAGGCATCCGCCCGCGTCGCCCGCCGGGGCGATCATCGTCACCCGAGCGGGTGACTCCCCGGCCGCAGGATGCCGTTCTCGTAGGCCCAGATCACGACATGCAGCCGATCGGGCAGACCGAGCTTGGCGAGCACCGCCTTCACGTGCGTCTTCACCGTGTTCGGCGACACGAACAGCCGCTGCGCGATCACGTCGTTGCCTGCGCCCGACGCCAGCAGCCGCAGCACGTCCTGCTCACGCGGGCTCAGCGCCGCGAGCGCCTCCTCCGCGTCGCCGGTCGCCACGCCCTCGCGCACGAATCCCACCATGGCCGCGATCGCGGCATCCCCCATCGCCGCCTCGCCCTCGGCCACCGCGACCAC
>JAITUD010000390.1 GCA_031286555.1 Microbacterium sp.
CGCCGCAGCGCCCACCGGGTCGACGTCGTCACGACGACCACAGCGGTCGTTCGGGATCGTCGTCCGGGCGGCACGACGCGGAACTGCGCATGACCCATGATTACCGCAAATCGCTGAGGGAACAACGAGCGTCGACACATATCGCCCGAGTCGGATGACGCCAGGCGCACGCCCCGCACGTCCGCGCGCGGAATGGCGGATGCCGGTGGGCCGGGACTATGCTCTACGGGCAGTTCTCACGAGGGAGAGGTCCTTGGGCATCATCGAAACCGTGGCGGCGATCGTCGGCCTCGGATCCCTCGTCTACCTGGCGTACGCGCTGCTCCACCCCGATCGGGTCTGATGGAGTGGTTCTTCGCGGCGTCCGCGCTGCTCACCGCCGCACTCGTCATCGGCCTGCTGTACCGCCCGCTCGGCGACTACATGGCCCACGTGTTCACCACCAGCCGTGATTGGCGCGTGGAGCGACTGATCTATCGTCTCTCCGGCGTCGATGCCGGCCGCCAGCAGTCCTGGCGCCGCTACCTGGCATCCGTCCTCGCCTTCTCGCTGGCCGGCTTCGTGCTGCTCTACGCGATGCTGCGCCTGCAGCCGATGCTGCCGCTCTCGCTCGGGCTGCCCGGAATGAGCCCGGATCTCGCCTTCAACACCGCCGCCTCGTTCGTCGGCAACACGAACTGGCAGTCGTACGTGCCCGAGCAGACGGTGGGCTACGGAGTGCAGATGGGCGGCCTCGCCGTGCAGAACTTCGTGTCGGCTGCGGTCAGCATGGCTGTCGCCGTCGCCCTCATCCGCGGCTTCGCCTCGCGCCGTGGCCGCAGCGGTCTGGGCAACTTCTGGGTCGATCTGGTGCGCGCGAATCTGCGGATCCTGCTGCCGCTCTCCGTGATCGCCGCCGTGATCCTGCTTGCGGCGGGCGTCATCCAGAACTTCTCCGACTTCAGCGACATCCGCACCGTCGCCGACGGATCGCAGTCGCTGCCCGGCGGCCCCGTCGCCTCGCAGGAGGCGGTCAAGATGATCGGCACCAACGGAGGCGGATTCTTCAACGCGAACTCCGCGCATCCGCTCGAGAACCCCACGGCGTGGACCAATGTGCTGCAGACGATCCTGCTGCTGCTCATCCCGTTCTCGATGCCGCGCACGTTCGGCACGATGGTCGGCGACCACCGTGCGGGCTATGCCCTGCTGCTCACGATGTCGGTGCTGTTCGTGTTCGTGTACGTCCCGCTCACGGTGTTCGAGCTGCAGGGCGCCGGCACCGCTCCGGAACTCGCCGGCGGTGCGCTGGAGGGCAAGGAGCAGCGCTTCGGCATCATCGGGTCGACGCTGTTCGCAACCGCCACGACCGGGACCACCGGCGGCGCCGTCAATTCGATGCACGATTCGTACACGGCCTTCGGCGGTCTGATGCTGATGTTCGACATGACGCTCGGCGAGGTCGCGCCAGGCGGCGCGGGATCGGGGACCTACGCCCTGATGATCCTCATGGTCATCGCCGTGTTCCTCGCCGCGCTGCTGCTGGGCCGCTCCCCCGTCTACCTCGGCAAGCGTCTCGGTGTGCGTGAGCTCAAGCTCGTCAGCATCGCGATCCTGGTGCTGCCCGTGCTGGCGCTGGGCGGCATGGCCATCAGCTTCGCGGTGCCGACGATGCGGGACGACCTGCTGCGGAGCATGACCAACGAGGGCTCGCACGGGCTGTCCGAGGTGATCTACGCGTTCATCTCCGCCGCGATCAACAACGGCTCCGCCTTCGCGGGCCTGAACGCGAACAATCCGCTGATGAACGTGCTGATCGGCGTGATCATCCTGCTCGGACGGTTCATCCCCATCGCGCTCGTGCTCGCGCTCGCGGGCTCACTCGCCACACAGGGCAAGGCAGCCACGGCCGCCGAGCTCCCCCTGCATCGGCCGCAGTTCGTGGTGCTGCTGGTCAGCCTGATCGTGTTCATCACCGTGCCGATCTTCGTGCCCGTGCTGCTCGCGGGCCCCTTCGCCGAGGGGCTGGCAGGATGACCGCGCAGCTGCCCCGGGTGCAGGAACCTGCCGGCGTGATCGCCGTCAGCACGATCGGCACCGTGCTGCTGGACGCGCTGCGCAAGTTCGACCCGCGGTACCTGTGGCACAACCCGGTGCTGCTGCTCACCGAGATCGGCGCCGCGCTGACCACGTTCATCGCGATCGCCGAACCGTTCGCCGGCGGCGCCATGCCTTCAGGCGGCACCGAGATGCCTGCGGGCTTCACCTGGCTGCTCGCGGCCGGCTTCTGGGCCTGCCTGTACACCGCGACCCTCGCCGAGTCGATCGCGGAGGGCCGCGGTCGCGCGCAGACCGAGTACCTGCGACGGTCGCGGTCGGGCACCACCGCGCGCAGGGTGCTCGAGTACGACCGTGCGAAGGATCCGTCCGCGCAGACCTCCGCGGTCGAGCGCGTCGACTCCCGGGGACTGCGCCCCGGTGACGTGGTCGTCGTCGAGGCGGGCGAGCTGATCCCCGCCGACGGCGAAGTGCTCTGGGGCGCAGCGGAGGTGGACGAGTCCGAGTTCACCGGGCATCCGGGTGCCGTGATCCGGCAGTCCGCCGGCGACCGCACGGCGGTCACCGGCGGCACCCGTGATCTCTCGGACCGGCTGGTGGTGCGGGTCGACGCCGCACCGGACGACGGAGCCGTGGAGCGCACCATCCGGCTGGCCAGCCGCTCGCGTCGGCAGAAGTCCCCGATCGAGGTCGCGTTCAGCGCGCTGCTGGCGTCATTCTCCCTGTCGTTCGTGCTCCTCGTGCTGACGCTGAACGCGGTGGTGTCCCCCGTCGCCCCGCCGGTGTCGATCCCGGTGCTGGTCGCGCTCGTGGTCTGTCTGATCCCCACCGAGATCGCCGCCCTCATGTCGGTGACCGGCATCGCCGGGATGTATCAGCTGCTGCGGCACGGCGTGCTGGTGACCTCGGCGAAGGCGCTCGAGACGGCCGGCGACATCACCACAGTGCTGCTCGACAAGACCGGCACCGTCACGCAGGGGAACCGCACCGCCGTGGCGTTCGTGCCGGTCGGCGGCAACCCGCCGGAGCGGCTGATGCGCATGGCCGCCGAGGCGTCGGCGGACGACCCGACGCCCGAGGGCGCGTCGACCGTGCAGCTGGCGGCCCATGCCGGCGTCGAACTGCACCATGCGGTCGTCGAGCAGGGCGTCTTCGTGCCGTTCAGCGCCGCCACCCGGATCTCCGGGGTGGACCTGCCCGACGGCACCGGCATCCGCAAGGGCGCCGTGTCGGCCGTCGTCGCGTGGTTGAAGCAGCAGGGCACGCAACCCCCGCGCGAGATCATCACCGAGCTGAAGGAGCGCGCGCGGGACATCGCCGAGACCGGGGGCACACCGCTGGCCGTGGCGATCAAGGTGCCGGGCGACCGCGGCAGGGCTCTCGGGCTGATCCACCTGCAGGATGTGGTGAAGGAGGGCGTGCGCGAGCGCATCAGCGGGCTGCATGAGCTGGGCGTGCGCACCGTGATGGTCTCAGGAGACCACCGGCTGACGGCGAAGGCGATCAGCGAAGAGGTCGGCATCGACGAGTTCGTCGGCGACACCACCCCCGAGGACAAGCTGGAGATCATCCAGAAGGAGCAGAAGCAGGGGCACCTGGTCGCGATGAGCGGCGACGGGATCAACGACGCCCCCGCGCTCGCCCGCGCCGACATCGGCATCGCGATGAACACCGCGACGGCGGCGGCGAAGCAGTCCGCGAACATGATCATCCTCGACGACGACCCGAGCCATCTGGTGGACATCATCGAGGTCGGCCGTCGGCAGATGGCGACCCGCGGCGCGCTCATCACCTTCAACTTCGCGAACGACGCAGTGCGCTACTTCACGCTGTTCCCGGCGCTGTTCGTGGGTGTCTTCCCCGGACTGGATGCGCTGAACATCCTGCGGCTGCACACCCCGGCATCCGCCATCCTGTCCACCGTCATCTTCAGCACGGTCGTGATGGGCGTGCTGATCCCGCTCGCGCTGATCGGTGTGCCGTACCGCACGACCGAGCTGCGCACCTCGCTCACCCGCAATCTCATCATCAACGGACTCAGCGGGGTGCTGGTGCCGATCATCGCCATCAAGGTCATCGACCTCGTCGTCAGCCTGCTGCCGGGATTCTGAGGAGAACGTCATGGCCACTCGCACGTCACGCTCGCTCAAGATGCTGTGGACCGCCCTGCGCATCACCCTGATCCTCACCGTGCTCCTCGGCATCGTGTATCCGCTGCTGATCACCGGCATCGGGCAGGCCGCGCTGCGCGATCAGGCGAACGGATCGCTGGTGCACCGACCCGACGGCACGGTCGCGGGGTCCTCGCTGATCGGGCAGAGCTTCACGGATGCCGAGGGCGACCCCCTGCCGCAGTACTTCCAATCCCGGCCCTCGGCGGCGGACTACGACGCGAAGGCCTCGGGCGGATCGAACCTCGGTCCTGAGAGCGAGAAGCTTACCGCGCAGATCGACGAGCGGCGCGCGCAGATCGCGGAGTTCAACGGCGTCGCTCCCGAGGATGTGCCGGCCGACGCACTCACCGCGTCGGGCTCGGGCCTCGATCCGCACATCAGCCCGGACTACGCACGGCTGCAGATCGATCGGGTCGCGACGACGCGCGGGATGTCGGCCGACGCGGTCGCCGCTCTCGTCGAGAGCGCCACCGCGGGGCGCGACCTCGGCTATCTCGGCGAGCCTCGGGTGAACGTCGTGCAGCTGAACCTGGCGCTGGATGCCGCGCAGCAGCGCTCAGAGTGAGCCGAGCACGTCCAGCCGCAG
>JAITUD010000413.1 GCA_031286555.1 Microbacterium sp.
GGCCGGCGCAGCACGCCGTCCTGCGGGAAGGCGATGATCTCGCAGGCGAGCGCGCCGTCGTAGGCGGCGACGGCCTCGCGCACGGCCTCGATGCCGCGCAGGCCGAGGCCGAGGTCGACGTCGACGTGGGTGCGGATCTCGGTGGTGCCGGTCTTGACCGACTCGGCGAGCACCGCGCCGGTGATCTCGACGCTGGGGATGCCGAGCTCGTCGCGGCGGGCGCGCTCGTGACGGATGCGCCCGTCGGTGCCGCCCTCGCCGCCGTAGGACTGCCACGGGTGCCCCCACCACGACTTGTCGACGTGGGCATGCGTGTTCACCAGTCCGGGGATGGCGAGCAGGCCGCGTCCGTCGACCTCGGTGTCGGCGATCGGGGCATCCGTCGCGGGGACGACCCGCGTGATCTCGGAGCCGGCGATGAGGATGTCGCTCGCCTCCCCTCCCCAGGGGCGGACGTTGCGGACTGCGGTGACTGCGGGGAAGGAGGAGCTCATCGCTCCATCCTCGCGGAAGATCAGCGGATGCCGGCCATCCGCAGCGCGATGTCGACGAGCTTCACTCGGTGCAGCGATTCGACGCGCGCCGGTGTGAACCATCCGGCGCGGTCGGTCGAGCCGTTCTCCTCGAAGCGCAGCTTGCCGCCGGTGACCTCGCCCCGGTACACGATCCGCAGCGTGTGCAGAGGTTCCTCCGAGTGGGTGATCCGACGCGTCGCGGGGATCACTCGGGAGTGGATGCCGAGCAGCTCGCGCACCGCGATCGAGTAGCCGGTCTCCTCGCGGAGTTCGCGGCGTACCGCGTCCTCGGGATCCTCGCCGTCCTCGAGGCCGCCGCCGGGCATGGTCCAGGCGATGCGCCGGCCCTCGGTCCAGCGGGCGAGCAGGATCCGGTCGCTGTCGTCGGTGACGACGGCGTAGGCGGCCACGCGCAGATCCATCCCCTCACAGTAGTCCGAGGGATCTGCGAACCCGCCCCTATGACCTCGGCGTCACGCCGATCCGGTCGAGGGCGTCGGCGAGGCGGGCGACGGTGCCGTCCACGTCGCCGAGCTTGTCGAGCCCGAACAGCCCGATGCGGAAGGTGGAGAAGTCCTCGGGCTCGCCGCAGTGCAGCGGCACGCCGGCGGCGACCTGCAGACCCGCCTCGCGCAGGCGCGCGCCGGTGCGCAGGCCGGGGTCGTCGGCGTGCACGACGACCACGCTGGGCGCCGCCCACTCGGATGCCGCGACGGAGGGCAGTCCGCGGGCGTCGAGCACCTCGCGCACCTTCGCGCCGAGCTCGATCTGCGCGTCGCGGACGGCGGCGAAGCCGCGGTCACGGGTCTCGATCATCTGCGTCAGGTTGTGCGCGATCGAGTCGGTCGGCATGGTCGCGTGGTAGGCCGCGCGGCCGTCGACGTAGGCGTCCGCCATCGCCAGCCAGGTGCGAAGGTCGAGGGCGAAGCTGCTGGACTCCCGCGCCTCGACGACCTCGCGGGCGGCGGCGCTGAGCATGACGAAGCCGGTTCCCGGCGTGCCGCTCCACCCCTTCTGCGGCGCGCTGATCAGCACGTCGACGCCGAGGTCCTGCATGTCGACCCACATCGCACCGGAGGCGACGCAGTCCAGCACGAACAGCCCACCGACCTCGTGCACAGCGGCGGCGAGCGAGCGCACATAGTCGTCGGTGAGCATGATGCCGGCGGCCGTCTCCACGTGCGGCGCGAAGACCACCTCGGGCTCACGGGCGCGGATGACCTCGACGACCTCGTCGATGGGTGCAGGGCTCCAGGCCGCCTGGTGCGCGTCGGAGTCGGGCCTGGCGAGGCAGACGGTGACGTCGGAGGCGAACTCGCCGGCATCCAGGATCTGCGACCACCGGTAGGAGAACAGGCCGTTGCGCACCACCAGAGCGCGGCGGCCCGCCGCGAGGTGCCGGGCGACCGACTCCATCGCGTAGCTGCCGCCGCCGTTCACGATCGCGACGCTGTGCGCGTTGTACGCCTCGCGCAGGATGCCGAGGGTCTGCTGCATGACGCCGATGAAGCGCTGGGACATGTGGTTCAGGGAGCGGTCGGTGACGACCACCGAGTACTCCAGCAGGCCGTCAGGGTCGATGTCAGCGTGGGGAAGACTCATGCACCCCAGCTTGCCACGGCGGTCTGCGCGGTGTCAGACCTCGCGGACGCTGAGCAGCTGATGGCCCTCCGGGACCTTCGCCTGCAGCGCCTCGAGGTCGTCGGCCTCGATCTCCTGCAGGCCGTCTCGGCGCTCGACGCGCGCCTCGACGGTGAGGACGGTGTCCTTCTTCGCCATCGCGACCGGGGCGTGCACGAGCAGCCAGCCGGGCGGGGTCTCAGCGGCGATCAGGTCGTTGATCTCGTCGAACTCATGCCCCTGCACGGTGACGTTCTTGAATTCGACAGGACGGATGACACCGATGAGCACGCTTCGATCCTACGCTGAGGGTCCGACTCTTGCGTCTCCGGCCCGAGCGAGCAATACTTAGCCATATGGCAAAGTATGACGGACTCGACGAGGTCTTCGTCGCCCTCGCCGACCCCACTCGTCGCGCCGTCGTGCGCCGACTCGGCAGCGGCCCGGCGAGTGTGAGCGAGCTGGCCGCGCCGTTTCCGATCACGCTGCCGTCGTTCATGAAGCACGTGCGGATGCTGGAGTCCAGCGGACTGATCCGCACGGTCAAGACCGGCCGGGTGCGCAGCTGCACGCTCGACCGGGAGCGACTCGCGATCGTGGACGACTGGCTGGCGGAGCAGCGCGCGCTGTGGGCGCAGCGCACCGACCGCCTGGAACGATTCGTCACAGACCTGGAGGAGACCCCATGAGCGACTTCGACCCCACCCTCGACCTGGCACTGGAGCGCACCATCCGAGCTCCGCGCGAGACGATCTGGAACGCCTGGACCGACCCCGCGCAGCTCGCGCAGTGGTGGGTGCCCGCGCCCACCGTCGCCCGGGTCGACCGCCTCGACGTGCGCCCCGGCGGGGCGTTCGTCACGAGCATGAGCGACGACGGCTCGGCGTTCGTGCCGCACACCGACGGAATCTTCCTGGTCGTCGAGCCGGGGGCGCGCCTGGTCTTCACGAACGCGATCGACAGCGCCTGGCGGCCCGCCGCTCCGCAGCCGGTCGCGATGACGGCCGAGATCACGCTCTCGCCGGATGCCGCAGGCACCGTCTACCGCGTCGTCGTGCGGCACGGGGATCCGTCGATGCGCGACAGGCACGAGCAGCTCGGCTTCTTCGACGGCTGGGGCTCGGTCACCGAAGCCCTCGCGGCCCTCGCGGAGGCCTCCGTCTGACGCGCGCCGTCCGGCGCTACCATGCGTAGCGGAGCAGCTCATGGACCCGCACGCCGAGCAGGATGCCGCGGGCCGAGGCGGTGATCGCCACGGCCCCGCCCTGCGCTGGCCCGTGCTGTGCTGGGTCACGATCCTGCTGCTGATCGGTGTCGTGCAGATCGTGCGCGCACAGTGGTTCGACACCGCGGTGTTCCTGACCGCGGCGGTGGCCGTCGCCACGAGCGCCATGCTGCCGCGCCGGGCGCCCACCGCGGTGCCGCTGTATCCGCTCCTCGCCGCGGCGGTCGTGCTCGGCGCGTTCCTCTGCCTGATGCCGCGGCACAGCGCGGGGATGGCGGCGGTCGTGCTGCTCACTGGCGCCGGCGCGATCGTGGTCGCGTGGTCCGGAGCATCCACGGGCCCTCAGGACTGGGCGCCAGGGCTGCGCCGCCTCGGCGCCGTGTGGACGGCGGCACTGATCGCGGGGTGCGTGTGGGAACTGGTGCAGTTCATCCTCGGCGAGATCGCGCCGGACCGCCCGACGTACGCACTCAGCGACCTCATCGACCCGCTGCTCGACGACATCGCAGGACGCTCGGTGTTCATCGTGGCCTGGCTGGCGTGCGGGGTCTTCCTGCTTCGCCG
>JAITUD010000414.1 GCA_031286555.1 Microbacterium sp.
ACCGAGTTCCGCGACGGCGCAGCCCCCTGGCCCACGCTCCGCCAGGAGGGCCCGAAGGTGTTCCGCTGGGCCGTCTGGGAGATGGCCAAGGTCGCGCGCGAGGCGCTGGACCGCGCAGGAATCGAGGCCTCCGACCTCGCCGCGTTCATCCCGCACCAGGCCAACATGCGCATCATCGACGAGTTCGCCAAGCAGCTCAAGCTGCCGGAGACCACCGTCATCGCGCGTGACATCGAGACCACGGGCAACACCTCGGCGGCATCCATCCCGCTGGCGACGCACCGCCTGCTGCAGGAGCACCCGGAGCTGTCCGGCGGACTCGCGCTGCAGATCGGCTTCGGCGCGGGCCTGGTCTTCGCCGCCCAGGTCGTCGTCCTCCCCTGAGAACGCTCACCCGTTCCCTAGACTGTTCCCGGTTCCGAATACCACCCCAAGAAAGAGGAAAGAAATGGCTCTCACCAACGACGAGGTCCTCGCGGGCCTGGCTGAGCTCATCACCGACGAGACCGGCATCGACGCGTCCGAGGTCGCCCTGGAGAAGTCGTTCACCGACGACCTCGACATCGACTCGATCTCGATGATGACGATCGTCGTCAACGCCGAGGAGAAGTTCGGCGTCACCATCCCCGACGACGAGGTCAAGAACCTGAAGACCGTAGGCGACGCCGTCAGCTTCATCGTCGCCGGCGCGGAGTAATTCCCGTGGATGCCACCCCCGCACACCCTGCGGGGCGTGGCATCCGCCGTCCCTGAACGATCCCCACGAAGGAACCATCCATGACCAAGCGCATCGTCGTGACCGGTATCGGCGCCACGTCCGCCCTCGGCGGCACGGCCCCGGAGAACTGGCAGAACCTGCTTGCGGGAGTCCCCGGCGCGCACACCCTGCCCCACGAGTGGATCGAGACGTACCAGATCCCCGTGAAGTTCGCCGCCGAGGCATCCGTCCGCCCCGAGGAGGTGCTTCCCCGGCACGAGGCCAAGCGCCTCGACCCCTCGACCCAATTCGCGCTGATCGCGGCGCGCGAGGCGTGGGAGGACGCCGGATCGCCCGAGATCGAGCCCGAACGACTCGGCATCGACTGGGCCACCGGCATCGGCGGCGTCTGGACGCTTCTCGACGCCTGGGACACGCTGCGTGAGAAGGGCCCCCGTCGGGTGATGCCGCTCACCGTCCCGATGCTGATGCCGAACGCGGGCGCGGGCAACCTGTCGCTGCAGTTCGGCGCGAAGGCCTTCGCCCGCACCGTGGTCAGCGCATGCGCCTCCAGCACCGAGTCCCTCGTGAACGCCTACGAGCACCTGCAGGACGGTCTGGCCGACGTGGTCATCGCCGGCGGTGCGGAGTCCGCGATCCACCCGATCACGATGGCCTCCTTCTCCTCGGCCCAGGCGCTCTCCCGCCGCAACGACGACCCCGAGGGCGCGTCGCGTCCTGGTGCAGTCGACCGCGACGGATTCGTCATGGGCGAGGGCGGTGCCGCGCTCGTGCTCGAGACCGAGGAGCACGCCAAGGCCCGTGGCGCGAAGATCTACGCAGAGCTCGTGGGCGGCGGCGTGACCGCCGACTCGTACCACATCACCGGCAACGACCCGACGGGTGCGGGCGCGGCCCGTGCCGTCGAGGCGGCTCTCGAGCAGGCCGGTGCGACTCCCGACGAGGTGACGCACATCAACGCGCACCTCACCTCGACCCCGGTCGGCGACCCGAACGAGTACGAGGCGCTCAGGCGTGTCTTCGGCGAGCGGATCACCGAGATCCCGGTGTCGGGCACGAAGGCCTCCACCGGCCACCTGCTCGGCGGCACCGGTGCGCTGGAGGCGGTCTACACGGTGCTGGCCCTGCGCGATCGCGTCGCCCCACCGACGATCAACATGACCGAGCAGGACCCGGCCGTGCCGTTCAAGCTGTCCGGTGAGCCGCAGGCTCTCGGCGAGGGCCCGCAGCTCGCGATCAGCAACTCGTTCGGCTTCGGCGGTCACAACGCGGTCGTCGCGTTCCGCAGCTACGACGGCTGACGCACACACACACACACACATGCGAAGACGCCCCCGGGAAACCCCGGGGGCGTCTTCGCATCAGTCACCGCCGCGCGAGCAGTCTGGTGCGCGATCCGCGCATCCTCGTGAGACGCGGCAGGAACCAGCCGATCAACGGACCGACTCCGAACGCGACCAGCACGGGGCCCACGCCGACCGGACCACCGAGCAGGAATCCGATCACCAGGACGCTGCCCTCGATCAGTGTGCGGACGATCCACACGCGCCAACCGGTGCGTTCGACCAGACCGGTCATCAGCCCGTCCCGTGGACCCGGCCCGAAGTCGGCGGAGATGTAGAGGCCGGTCGCGAATGCCAGCAGCACGAGCCCGAACAGGAACAGCGGCACTCCCACCCAGAGCGAGGGTGCCGGCGGGATCAGCCACAGGGCGAGATCCGCGCTCGGTCCGATCAGCAGGGCATTGATCACCGTGCCGAGGCCCAGGCGCTGCCGGAGCGGGACCCAGAGCAGCAGCACCGCGACCGCGGTGAGGTTCGTCACGAGACCGTACCCGAGGCCGGTGCTCGACGAGATGCCGAGCGACAGCACGTCCCACGGTGCCACGCCGATGCCTCCGCGGATCATCAGGGCCAACGCCACGCCGTACAGGAACAGACCTGCGACCAGCTGGACCAGGCGCTCGACGAGGTCTTTCGGACCGCTGGCCGAAAGGGGCAGGAAGATCGAACTCACGCGCATGTCCCCATGGTGCCCGCGACACAGTATCCACTCGCCGGACCACTCGGTGAAAAGTGGACTCCCGTATTCAGACCACTTATCGGGCAAACTGGACGTATGGTCTCCCGCATGGTCGAACAGCTCGGCACGCAGAGCGTCGCCGGTGCGACCGCACGCGTGCTCGCCGAGCAGATCCGCGCTCTGATCCTGGACGGTCGGATGACCGTCGGAGAACGCGTGCCCAGTGAGCGCGCACTTGCCGCCGAGCTGCGTCGCTCCCGCTCCACGATCACCCGCGCGTACGACCTGCTGCACGACGACGGCTACCTCACCCGGGTGCACGGCGGAGGCACCAGGGTCGCTCTGCCGAGCTTCTCGGCTCTCCCGCTGCCGTCAGCCGACAGCAGCACCGCGATCGATCTGTCCATCGCATCGATGGACTCCACCCCCGGCCTCTACGACGCGACAGTCCGCTCCCTGCCACGCCTGGCGGCGCTGCGCGGCACCAGCGGCTATTCGCTGCAGGGTCTGCCGGAGCTGCGGGATGCCGTCGCCGGCCGTTTCACCGAGCGCGGCGTTCCGACATCCGCCGAGCAGATCATCATCACCTCGGGGGCGCTGAACGCCGTCAACCTCATCCTCACCGCGATCGGCAAGCGCGGCGAGAGAGCGCTGGTCGAGCAGCCGACGTTCCCGCACGCCCTGGAGTCGCTGCACCTGCACGGCTACCGGCTGCTGCCCACTCCCGTCGACGTCACGGGATGGGACTCCGCACACCTGATGGACCAGTTGCTGCGTGCACGCCCCGCCGTCGCCTACCTGATCCCGGACTTCCACAACCCCACCGGGGCCACCCTTCCGGAGGAGAGCCGATCACGCATCGCCGCCACGGCCCGCAGCGCCGGGACGACGATGATCATCGACGAGACCACCGCCGAACTCGAGATCGACCGCGGATGGGCGCCGACTCCCCTGGCGGCAGCCGGCCCGCACGTGGTCACAGTCGGCTCCATGTCGAAGATCGCCTGGGGCGGCATGCGCATCGGGTGGATCCGTGCGGAGCGCGCGCTGATCGAGCGGATGCTCGCCGTGCGGCCTTCCTTCGAGCTCGGCACCGCCCTGCTCGAGCAGTGCATCGCCGCGGAACTGCTCGCGGACATGCCCGCGCTGACCGCACACGTGCGCGAGCGCCTGCGCGCCGGTCGTGCAGCCGTCGAGGCAGGTCTCGCCGACATCGACGGTCTGGAGATGCCGCCGACGCCCGGCGGGTTGTCCGCCTGGGTGGATCTCGGCACTCCGGTGTCGACGAGGCTCGCACTCGCCGCACGGGAGCACGGGCTGATCGTTCCGCCCGGTCCTCGTTTCACCACCGGCGGCGTACTGGAACGGCGGCTGCGGATTCCGATCACGCTGCCGCCGGAGCGGACCGCCGTGGCGCTGACGCGACTGCGGAGCGCATGGTCGGACATCCACGGGACCAGTGATGTGGACGGGTCCGCGCTGCCGACGATGGCGGTCATCTGATCCGGACAAGACGAAGCCCCCGCCTTCCCCGGCGGGGGCTCCTGTCCTATGCGAGAGATTCGCCTTCCCGGTCTCCGGGAGCATTCACCGGATCCCGCTACTCGCGCCTCTCCCGCAAGTCTGTGTCAGCCCACCTTGTGGAGCCAGACGACGCGGGAGTCGTCGCTGGCGTGCCGGAACGGCTCCAGCTCCTCGTCCCAGGCCGCCCCGAGCGCCACGTCGAGCTCGCGCTGCAGCTCGGCGATGCTCCCGGCCGCGATCTCCATCGCGTACCGGATGCGGTCCTCGCCGATGACGATGTTGCCCGCGGCATCCGTCTGCGCGTAGTGGATGCCGAGGTCGGGCGTGTGCAGCCAGCGCCCGCCGTCGCTGCGGGGCGTGGGGTCCTCGGAGACCTCGAAGCGCAGATGCTCCCACCCGCGGATCGCGGTCGCGAGAGCGGCACCCGTGCCCACCGGACCGTCCCAGTAGAACTCCGCGCGTCGCGTGCCCTGCTGCACCGGCTGGTCGCTCCAGTCGAAGTTGACGGCACGACCGAGAGCGCGTCCCACCGCCCATTCGAGGTGCGGGCAGAGCGCGCGAGGCGAGGAGTGGATGTAGACCACTCCCCGTGCGTATCCCGTCGCCATGATCTCTCCGTTTCATCAGGTGCGTCTTCCCCTACGACCTGAGCCACGGATGCTGGCGGACTATGCGGTTATACGGCGATTATCGCCGACATTCCGAGGAATGACAAGCATGTAACACAGAACGGCCCCGATC
>JAITUD010000128.1 GCA_031286555.1 Microbacterium sp.
GGGGCGGATGCCGCCGCTCCTGCTCCCCTGCCCGACGTCACCGCGTACGGCGTGCTGCAGGCGGCCGGACTGCTGTTCTTCGCCTTCGCGGGCTACGCCCGCATCGCGACGATGGGTGAGGAGGTGCGCGATCCCGTCCGGACGATCCCGCGTGCGATCACGATCGCGCTCAGCGGCGTGGTGGTCGTCTACGCAGTCATCGGCATTGTCGTGCTGCTCGTACTCGGCGGCGGCGCGATCGGGACGAGCGCGCCGCTCGCCGAGGTCGTGCGCGCTGCGGGGCTGCCTGCCCTGGCCCCGGTCGTGCGAGTGACCGCCGCCGCGGCGGCTCTCGGCGCACTGCTCGCGTTGATCACGGGCATCGGTCGCACGTCCCTGGCGATGGCGCGCGAGGGCGACCTGCCGCGGGTGCTGGCAGCGGTCGATCTGCGCAGGCAGGTGCCGCGACGCGCCGAGATCGCGCTCGGTCTGGTGGTCATCGCCGTGGTGCTGGTGGCCGACCTGCGCGGCGCGATCGGGTTCTCGTCCTTCGGCGTGCTGCTGTACTACCTGCTGGCGAACCTCTCCGCGCTGCGCCAGCGCCGTGACGTCCGACGATACCCGCGCGCACTGCAGGTCGTCGGCGCGATCGGATGCGTGGCACTCGTGAGCACCCTGCCGCCTCTCGCCTCGCTGATCGGCGTCGGCGTGCTGCTGGTCGGCTTCGCGGGGCGCTTCGTGGCGCTCCGGCTGCGTCGTCGGGACTGAGCGCCTTCTCCGCTCCGGTCTCATCGGATGCGGGTGTTCAGCCGGAGAACCCGCATCCATTGAGACCGGAGCAAGGGAGAGCTCACGACCGGGAGGCGGCCCGGTAGGCCGACGGCGTGAAGCCGAGCACGGTGCGGAAGTCGGTGGTGAGGTGCGCGTGGTCGGCGTAGCCGAACTCCGCCGCGACCGTCGCGAGATCGGCCGAGGGGTCGGTGCGCACCCGCTCGGCTGCCTCCTGCAGGCGTCGGCGACGGATCATCGCCGCCGGTGGGAGTCCGACGTGACGATGCAGGAGCCGCTGCAGCGTGCGCACTGAGACGGACAGACGCGCCGCGGCCTCTTCCGGCGAGCGCACATCACTCGCCATGAGCAGCGCCGCGGCGGCGTTCGCCTGCCGCGCGGCATCCGTCGGCTCGCCCGCCCGCTCGAGCAGCCAGCGCGAGAGCACCGCGACGGCGCGCTCCCGGTGGTCTTCGCCGCTCGACATCGCCGCGGCGACGGCCTCGTGCAGCGCGGGCTCGGCCAGCGGGACCTCCTGATCGAGGACGGATGCGGGGGACTCGGTGAGCATCGCGACGGCAGCGGGCTTCAGCAGCGCTCCGACCGCCCACCCTCGACCGACGAGGTCACGGTGCGTCGCCCGCGTCGTGGCGCCGACCAGCGAGACGCCACCCTGCTCGACCACCAGGTTCAGGGCCGGATACGCGACGACGTCCTGGCGGGATGAGCGGCCGGGCTGGATGTCCCACTCCGGGATCCAGAACCACACGGCGAGATCCGCGATCTCCGACAGGGCCGGCAGGCGATGGAACTCGGGCAGTCTCGCCGGGTAGAGCACGCCGCGGGTGGGATCGACCATCCGCTCAGCGTAGCGGCGAGGTTGTCGCAGATCTTCAAGCGCTCGGCATCCGGGCATCCGTACCGTGATCCGCATGAACAACGACATCAGAACCGGCGCGACCGGAGAGCACACCACGAACGGCCGACCGAACACCGCGACCTCGCTCACGCCGTTCCTCGCCATCCCGAACGCGCGCGCCGCGATGGAGTTCTATCGCGACGTGTTCGGCGCGCGCATCACCGACGTCACCGAGTTCGACGGCGTCGTCGCGCACGCCGGGCTCGACTTCGGTGCCGGGCTCCTGCAGCTCGGCGAGCCCAGCCCCGAGTATCACCTGGTCGCTCCGCCGGCCGGCGAGGACGACTGCTACTCGATGGGGCTGTACGTGCCCGACGTCGACGCGGTCGTCGAGAAGGCGGTCGCTGCCGGCGCCACGGTGCGGGAACCGGCATCCGACTTCGTGTCGGGCGACCGCTTCGCCAGCATCCGCGACCCGTTCGGGGTGCGCTGGTCGATCCTGACCCGCGTCGAGGACATCAGCGAGGAGGAGAGCGCTCGCCGCGTCGCCGAGTGGGCGGCCTCGTTCAGCTCAGGGGCTTGACCTCGAGTGAGCCCGGGGCGTCGCCGGCGCGCACCGTCGCGAAGGCTGTGTAGCCGTCGGCGGACGCCCGCTCGAGCAGCGCCTTGAAGTTCTTGGTGCGGCGCTCCAGGCGCACGCGCCCGCCGTCCTGGATGAGGACGGCCTTGTGCGCGAGAAGCTCGGGCAGCGGAACATCGGCATCGTGGACGAGAACGACGGATGCCGTGGCGTCCGCCTCGAGGGATGCGACCAGGTCGACGATCCGCTCGAAGCCGATCGAGAAGCCGACCGCCGGCACCTGCTGGCCGAGGAACCGGCCGATCATGCCGTCGTAGCGACCGCCGCCGCCGAGCGAGTAGTCCACCGAGGGGTGCGCGAGCTCGAAGATCGTGCCCGTGTAGTAGCCCATGCCGCGGACCAGGAACGGGTCGAAGACCAGCGGCACCTCCCCCGCGCCCGGACGCGCGGCAGCGACCGCGTCTCCGAGGGCGACCAGTTCGGCGACCAGGTCGTCCGG
>JAITUD010000019.1 GCA_031286555.1 Microbacterium sp.
CCACTGCGACGACGACTGCTGCAGCCAGGGCTGAACGGCGGCTCAGCGCCCGATCGGATGCACCAGCACGCGACGTCGGTCCCGCACCCAGACGTCGCCGGTCTCGCGGTGCTCCGCCCGCGTCGTGAAGCGGTACCGGTATGAGACCGCCCGCACCCAGCGGGGGCTCCGCCCGCCGAACGGGTCGCGGGCGAGCAGGCGCAGCGTCGGAGCATCCGCCTCGAGCAGCCGGAACAGGAACACCGTGAACCAGTCGTCCAGCGAATAGCCGAGCGGCAGGAACCACATCAGCCAGTCCAGCCGCAGGTGGTACGGCGCGAACTGCCGAGGCACCCGGCCCCGCTCCCCCGGTTTGCCTTTGAAGGCGTACTCGACCCAGTCCGCGGCATCCGGGTCCTCATCGAGCGTGCCCTCGACGACGATCTCGATGCGCTGCTTCGTGACCGTCCCGAATGCACCGTAGGCGTTCGCGAGCTGCCACGGATTGAAGCTGGCGTTCATCATCTGCCGGCGCGCGAACAGGTTGAGCAGCGCCGGCCGGCTGATCACGATGTAGAGGATGCCGACGAGTGATGTGATCACGAGCCAGTAGACCGGCAGAGCGCCTGAGCCGGTGGACGGGACTCCGACCGCCGAGAACGCCAGCACGATCGTCGCCCAGTTCAGCCACGCGAAGTTGCCGGTGATCACCAGCCAGCACTGGGTCGCGATCACGATCGCGGCGGCGATCGCACCGACGACGAGCGGCACCGGTCCCGGCACCCAGAGCGACAGGATCGGCACGAACAGGAAGAACGGCACCACCAGCTGGGCGAAGTGGTTGCCGATCACTTCGCCCTTGTGGAACCACCGCGGCAGCAGATGGGCCTGACGACTCAGCGGACCCGGCATCGGCTGCGTCTCGTGATGGAACGTCAGCGCGGTCAGGTCGCGCCACTCCCGCCCGCCCCGGATCTTGATCATCCCGGCACCGAACTCGAGCCGGAACACCAGCCACCAGAACAGCACGATCACCACGGTCGGCGGTGGCTGATCCCGTGAGCCGAGGAAGGCGGCGAGGAACCCCGCCTCGAGCAGCAGCATCTCCCAGCCGAACGAGTAGAACGTCTGCCCGATCGTGACGATCGACATGTATCCGAGCCAGAGCAGCAGGAAGGCGATCATCGGCACCCAGGGCGGAGCGAGTTGCGGGATACCGGCGACGAGCAGCGCCGCGACCGCGATGCCCGTCCAGCACAGGGCGACGAGGCGCCGGTCGCTGTAGCGGATGAAGCGGAACAGCGTGGGCCGCCGCATCCGGTGCTTCCCCGCCGCCACCCACGCGAGCAGCTCGGGAGCAGGCAGCAGTCCGCGCTCGCCGAGCAGCGGACGGAACTGGTTCAGGGTCGACACGAACGCGACGAGGTACAGCGCCGCGATGCCGCCCTGCAGCACCTCGCGCGCGAAAGCGAAGTCGACGGCGGCAAACCCGTCCATGGGGACAGGCTACGCCGGTCCATCCCGCGGGTCCTGAGCGAGCGAGGTACGAGCGAGCGCCGTGCTGAGCGAGCGGAGCGAGACGAAGTGACGAAGGGCGCCCTTCGTCTCGCTCCGCTCGCTCAGGGTCCGCGGAGCGAGACGACAGGCGGGCGTCAGGCCTGGGGCAGCGCCGCGACCACGTCGATCTCGACGAGGATGTTCGCCAGCTGCGAGCCCACGGTGGTGCGCACCGGGTACGGAGCGGTGAAGAACTCCTCGTAGGCGGCGTTGAACTCCGCGAAGTCGGCGAGGTCCTGCAGGTGCACGGTCGACTTGACCACGTCGTCCATGGTCAGGCCGTGCACGGCGAGCACCTTCTGGATGTTGCGCAGCACCTGGCGGGTCTGGTCGCCCACGTTGTCGGCGACGGCGTGGTCGTTCGCGGCATCCTGCGGGCCGAAGCCGGCGGTGTACAGGAATCCGTTCGCGACGACCCCGTGGCTGTAGGGGCCTGCGGGGGTGGGGGCGCCTTCGGCGTAGAAACCGATCTTGTTCGCCATGTTGTTCTCCTTCTTCTCGGTTCGGTCGGTTCGGTTCATCCCAGCTGGTGGGAGATCTCTGCGGCGGCCTCGCGCAGCACGGGCACGCGCTGCTCGAGCTGCTCGCGGCTCTGGGCGGCGCGCAGCGCCGTGAGCGACAGCGCTCCGACGACACCCGCCGATGTCACGATCGGCACGGCCACGCAACCGACGAAGTCCTCGAACTCCGCATCGTCGAAGGCCCAGCCGCGGCGCGCGGTCAGGGTGAGATCGGCGTCGAGGGCGGCGCGGCTGGTCAGCGTGTTCGCGGTGTGCTGATGCCAGTCGCAGTCAGCGAGCAGGGCGTCACGGCGGTCGATCGGCAACTCGGCCAGCACCGCCTTGCCGATCCCGCTGCAGTACGGCAGCACCGAGGCGCCGACGCGGGAGTACATCCGCACGCCTGCGGCGTCCTCGACCTTGTCGACGTAGACGATCTCGTCGCCGATCAGCGCTCCGACGTGCACGGTGTTGCCGACGATGCGGTGCAGGCGCCGCACCTGCGCGAAGGCCGCGCCGCGCAGGTCGAGCTGCTCGAGGGCGGCGCCGCCCAGCACGGCGAGCTGCATGCCGACCGCGTAGCGGCCGTCGGGCTGCTTGCGCACGAAGCCGACCTGCTCCAGGCTCTGCAGCTCACGGAACATCGTGGTGCGGTGGATGCCGAACTGCGCGGCCAGTTCCGCCGCCGACGCGGGCGCGGCGGCGATGGAGGCCAGCACGGCCGCGGCCCGGGTGACGCTCTGCGACATCAGGCGTCCCCTCTGCGCAGCCCGCGACCGGGGAGCGCTCCGGTGGGCTCG
Organism: Microbacterium sp.; assembly: GCA_031286555.1. Taxonomy (GTDB): domain Bacteria; phylum Actinomycetota; class Actinomycetes; order Actinomycetales; family Microbacteriaceae; genus Microbacterium. Next base: position 2,837 of record JAITUD010000019.1, read on the forward strand.
CCGCCTGCGAGCACGCGGACGCCGGCGACGAACACGTCGTCGATGCCGACCGCGAGCGTGCGCGGCTGCTCGTAGGTGGCCCCGTCGGCGACGGTCTGCGGGTCGACGAGCACCACGTCGGCGATCGCGCCGGCCTCGATCGTGCCGCGCCGGCCCAGGCCGAAGCGCTGCGCCGGGTGCGCGGACAGGTGCTGCACGGCATCCGCCCACGACCAGGTGCCGAGCTCGCGGACGAACTCGCGCAGGTAGCGGGCGAAGGACCCGGCCGCGCGCGGGTGCGGATGCTGGCCGATGAAGATGCCGTCCGACCCGCCGAGGTGACCGGGATGCGAGAAGATGCGCGCCAGCTCGGTCGCCGGCCGCGGGTTGTGCACCGCCATGACTGCGCTGCTCTCCATGCGGGATGCCGCGAGCAGATCGAGCGCGAAGTCCATCGGGTCGGCTCCGGCGCGACCGGATGCCTCGCGAAGGGTCAGCCCGTGCGCCCAGTCGTACTCGGGGGCCGCGATGTGCGCGAGCGTGATCATGTCGGGCCACTCCGGGCCGAGGCTGGGGCTGTTCGACGCGCGCTGCACGCACGCCGCGCGCAGCGCCTCGCGGCCCGCGGTGTCGGTGAGGCGGGCGACGGCCTCGTCCACGGTGAGCGCCGACACCTCGGGCGGCAGCAGCGGCATCCCGAGCAGCGTGCAGCCGCGGATGTACGGGTAGGCGTCGAAGGTGGCGTCGACGCCGGCCGCGACGAGCGCGTCGAGCTGGCCCAGCACGATGTCGGCGTCGGCGTGCAGGTGCGAGACGTGCACGGGCAGCGGGGCACCGGCATCCGTCGCGGCGATCCGCGAGATCTCGGCCATCTCGGTGATGCCGGCGGCGGTGTTGTTCTCGTAGCCACCGCGCATGTGGCTGACGTAGACACCGCCCGCGGCGGCGACCGGCACGCACAGCGCGGCGATCTCGTCGGCGTCCTGGAAGATGCCCGGCACGTAGTCGAGCCCGGTCGACAGCCCCAGCGCTCCCTCCGACATCCCCTGTGCGACCAG